>NZ_JBADWU010000024.1:0-79246 GCF_056203535.1 Candidatus Limimorpha sp.
TCCGCGCGTTTCCGGCGGGAATCCGCACGCGTTTCATGGCTTTCATGCCGTTCCAAGGCGGTTCGGGAAGGACTCGCCTCGGGTCTTTTTCGGGAGGGCACCTTATTATATATATGTGAGGGATGGTTTGCCTGGCGGATGTGCCTGACGGATGCGCCTGTCGGGATGTGCCTGGCGGGACGCTGCTACGCACGCTTGTGGCGTACATGGTTACCAAGGTAGCGTCTTCCAGACGCCTGAATATCATGATGCGAGTTCAGAAACCAAACAGAAGCAACGCTGCGGAACCTTCTTAATACAAGGGATGACCCATTGACATCAACCCAACGGCTCGCCCTGCTGTGACAACTCCCTTCCTCTACCCTTCCTCTACCATGAACTCGATGAAGGTCATAGGTGAACTCGACCAACCTCTACTCTTTTCTCTAGAGAATGGGTATTGCTTGATCGAGTTCATGGTAGCGCTGGAAATGAGGAAGAGTAGAGAATACAGTTAGCATGAACATCGTTAGCCAACATGGTACATACAGCCGGAGTCGAGGATGTGCCATGCGATGCACGACACGCTATGCCACCGCCATGCACATCTGGGATGCACACGGCTCCCAATTGACCTTGGTTAATGCCACTGTTGAGAGTGGCATACTCTAACACTTCGTCACCCGTGATTTTCGAGTAGGTGGCAGTGCGGCTCACGAAACCTTCGCGGTTAAGGAGCGCAATTCTCTAATGAGAAGCATTGACTTTGATTCTTTTCAACTTCATGTTTGTTTTTCTAGTCGAATGCTCACGAGAGAAAAATGATGGCACAAAAAAAAACCAAAAGCATAATCAAATTATGCTTTTGGTTTTTTTGACATAGTTTCGCACTCTTATTTCTTAATGCTTTTAATGATGACTTTCGAAGCTACACCATCATCAATGACACGCTCCGGATTGATAATGTGGCACTCGCCATCCACCCAATAGGCAGGTCTTACACCATGATACTCCTTGTCATAAAGGGTTCCGACCGTTACGATTTGACCCTTTGAGTTCACCGACATGTCAATGATTGAAGCGAGTGTGTTCTCCTTAGGATATTGGTATACCGTTTGAGGCATCACTTGGCCATCTTTCAAAATATAGGAACCTCCACTGATGGTATCGACAGCACCGATTTCTCCTGTTATGGGGTTAATGTGATTATGTGAATAATACTCGGTCACCAACGAATAAATACTACCGGAGGCATCATTCCATTTTGAAGAATTGACAAGACCGTAAACCATGCTGGTATTTGACCCTGACCATTGGTAAGGTATCTGGGTGAAACTCTGTTGCTGACTATTGTATTCGAAAGCTTTAAAAGTTCCATCTGTTTCCGCATGAAAACCAGCCAATTTGAAATTTGTACCATTGGTTAATGTTCCAGCGAAAGCCATTGTCGAAGCATTGTCCATCTGCCCCACTTCAACAAGTTGGCGATTCATCCATGCTACGGGAGTATGTGCACCCTCGCGATTCATATATGCGCCGACAATGAATTCGTTCCCATCGACATATTCAATGGATGAGATATCCCACACACTTATTTCGGTTCCTGATACGATGGGCAAATACTGAACGTTTGTACCATCCCACACTGCCGGTTGGCCCCATTGAAGTCCGGTAAGGACAAAATCGCCATTATCCTTGAATGCTATGCCGCAAAACGTCGAAGCATCAAATGTGTATTCGCTGCACTCCTCATTGTTTTTGTACAATGCAGATTGTGGAAGTGCGTCAAAGCCATAACTATCTAATTCTCCTGCTACAAAGACATCACCATTATCGCGGACAACCATATCAAGGGCAGCAAATACCTTATCGTCTGTTCTCTGGAAATAGTGTATCTGATCATTGGTCATTAGAAATGATTCGTTTTTGTAAGTACCCATGACATACATCGTTTCAGATGAAGTGGGATCAACGGGGTCTTTTTTGCACGACGTAAATACCAACGCCGAAACAGCTAACGCAACTGCAAACAGTTTTAATTTGTTCATAAAGTGATTTTTTAAATTAAGTAGGTCCCTTTTATCCGATTTTATCGCACAAACCAGCAGAACCTGTTATCTGATTCGTGCAACGCGACGGTTATGAAAAATCGTCTACAATTCAAGTGCAAAAAATACAACTTTATGTTTTGATTATGCAATTTCTTTCGTATATATTATTCCACATAAGTTGTTATTGTTGTCAAACAAACATACGGCGGAAATAACAGGTAAGATTTTTGCCGAGTCACAATCTGTTGGCATGTAGAGACGCACGGCCGTGCGTCTTTACGTTCCCAAAAAAATCCGTCTCAAAAACAAGTTTTATTATTCGGAAAGAAAAAGCTTCGCCGCATATTTGACCCAAATTGACGATGAAATCGAAGATTATCTCACTTCGTGTCGGTGGATATTCTTTTCGACATAGTCAATTGTCTTGGGAAAAGGGGAAAAGCAGGAATAGAATGTTATTGGAAGACAATTATCGACAATTAAACGTCAATTGCTTTCCTGATTGTGAAACTTGCGTTCCCTAATCGAAATCACAGAATCTTCCGTGGCCGTTTGCACGGCAATTCATGCCGAAAAAGCCCTGACCATACGGCCAAGGCTTTTCACTTAATATAAATAAATCAAGAAATTTACTTCTTGCTTCTCTTGCTCAAGGCGTAGGCTGCGCCGAAGCCGATGAGCAGCAGGGCGCCGCTGCCAAGGGGCGTCTCTGCATTCTGGTTGGTGGTTTGTCCGTGTCCGGGCAAAAGCGGAGCACTCACGTTGCCGCCGTTGTCAGCATCGCGGGTCTCGCCGCGGCCAAAGAGACCGCCGCCGTTAGGCTGGCCGTTGTCGCCGAAATACTGTGCCGATGCACCGATTGTCATGCCGAAAATGATTGCAAATGTTAAAACTAACTTTTTCATTTTTATTTTTATTGCGTGTTTATTTGTTCAACCTTAGTTGTATCACAAAACTTTCAAAACATTTCCAAAACCTATCTTTCATGGGTTGTAACGGCGCCCAACCGGGTCGCCGTTGGAAGCGTGCCGGTTGGCCGCTTCCTTACCTTGAACAAAGTTTTGCTATAGTTTTGAAGGTTTTGTGACATAGCCATTATCATTTATTATTCAACCACAATCTTCTGCGTCATGCCGTTGAGGTTAAGGACATACACGCCTGCGGTCATGCCGTTGGTGCTGATGCGGCAGTTGCCGTTGATTTCCTCGTTGCTGACGATGCGTCCCATCACGTCGATGACCTGCAGGGTGGCGCGGCCTTCGTTGATGATGATGATTTCACCGTTGCTGATGAAGGCAAAATCGCCCGCTGAGCCTACCGAAGCGGCATCGTCCTTTACGCCGAACACCAGTTTGAAGCGCGAAGCATAGTCGTCAGTCTTGGCTTCAAAGCTGTAGCTCGCTGAGCCTGTCGTGCTCGCTGAGCATGTCGAAGCGGCGGCGGCAAGCAGGTCGACATCGGCACCCGTGAGGTTGTCGATGAGGTGGAGATATTCAGCATCCACGTTTTCGGTGTTGACGGTGATGGTGTAGCTGCCATTCTTAGCCGCCTTGAAGTTGAGCGGCATTTTCGTACGGCCCGCTGAGCCTGTCGAAGCGGATTCTGTCGAAGCGCCGCTCGTTGAGCTTGTCGAAGCAACGGCCAGTTCTTCCTTATTCTGATAGAAACAAATTCCGGAGGCATTATCCTGCAACCTGAATTTCGGCAGCGATTCGCCGTTCATGTTCAGATAGGCGCGGTCGATGACCTTGCCGTTGGCAAGGAGTTCCACGCGGATGTCCTGCAAGCTGCTCTTCTCGCCACGGGTCACATCGATGCCGGTGGTGTTTGCTTGTGTGAAGGTGACGGTGGCATCGCTGTTGGCCGCCACGGCGAAGATGCCCGTGCAAGGAGCCAGCACCGGATTGGCAACGACCTCAAGGTTGGTGCCGAGGGCGTTCATCATATAGAAATAGTTGTCGCTACGCAGGTTTTCGCCCGAAATGGTGGCGTTGCAAGGGTAAGGGTTGCCCACCAGGTTGAAGCCTGGGAAGTCTGCATTTGCATCGTAAGCCAATGTCTTGGTGTCGGTGGCGGCAAAAACTCCACTGAAAACAATCGTCCTGTTGTTCTTGCTGGCATAGAGGTAACCGCGCTGGTTCTCAAGTTCGAAATATCTGGCCTTATAGTTGAGCCATTCGTTGCCTTGGCTGTCGCCCGCTTGGTCGAAGCGGTAAAGGTCGTATCCTTCCGGGGAGGTTAGCATATTTGGATACCAATAATAACCGTCTTTATCCACAGGCGGTGAAACCAGATACCAGTTGCCGGCGCCTGTGCCATAGCCTGTAATGTCTTTCTTCACAGTGAGCTTGCTGCTGTTAACCGTTCCGTTGTTGAATAATTGCGCACCGTCTTCAAGGGTGATGGCGTTGCAGTTAACCGTTCCGTTGTTGACTAATTGCACACCGTTTTCAAGGGTAACGCCGTCGGGCTTCAAGGTTTTTTCGGTATCGACGGTGAGCGTCATGCCTACGGCAACGATAATCGCTCCAACTTCGGCATCAGCATCCACCTGACAGTCGGCATTGATGAACACACTTGGGCAGTTTTTGGTAGGCACTGCGTTTTCCTCCCAGTTGCTTGCATCACTCCAAGCGTTGCTTGAGTTGCCGTTGAAGGTGCAAACTTCTCTGTCTTGTTCAATGAAGTTATAGCCAAACCTGCCCCAATTGTTTTGGTATGATTGCAATGCACCTGTAGGAATATAAACATTGTTTGAGGCATTTGGAATTTTTGAAGCCAGGGTTGGTGCGTTTTGAGATTTGGAAATGATGTTGGCGAAGTTGCACTTCTCAAAGGCTGATCCGCCAATGCTTTCCACGCTGCTTGGAATGGTGACGGAGGGCAATTTTGTGCAATCGTAAAATGCAGCTTCCCCAATGCTTTTCACGCCGTCTTGCAGTATTACCGATTCCAATCCTGAACACCCATTAAAAGCAGCCATTCCAATGCTTTCCACGCTGCCCGGAATGGTGATGGAGGGCAATTTTGTGCAATACTCAAATGCAAAGTCACCAATGCCTGTCACACCGTTTTGCAGCATTACCGATTCCAATTCCGAACATCCATAAAATGCCCACTTGCCAATGCTGCCATTCGGAATGGTGATGGAAGTCAGACTTCTGCAATCCTGAAATGCATATATTCCAATGCTTGCCACGCTGCCCGGAATATCTACTGATGACAAACTCGCACATTCATAAAAAGCAAAGTCACCAATGCTTGTCACGCCGTCTTGCAGTATTACCGATTCCAATCCTGAGCACCCATGAAATGCCCAGTTGCCGATGCTGCCATTCGGGATAGTTATCGAGGTCAAGCCTGTGCAATTACTAAAAGAATGGTTTCCTAAACTTAACAGGCTGTTAGGAAGGCTTATTGAAGTCAGGCTTGAGCAGTAGGAGAATGCATCACTTCCAATGCTTTCCACGCTGCTTGGTATCGTTATTGAAGCAAGGTTCCTGCAACCAGAAAATGCGTAGTCTCCCAGCTTCGTCACAGTGCTTGGAATCGTCATCGAAGCCAGATTGCTGCAACCAGAGAATGCGTGGTCTCCCAGCTTCGTCACAGTGCTTGGAATCGTCATCGAAGTCAGGCCTTTGCAATTGAAGAACGCATAATTGCCGATGGTTGTGACCGACGTCGGGAAATCGGAAAATGTGAAACCTGCAATCATGGTGTTGGTTGCTGTTTCAATGATGGCATTGCAGTTGTCGCGGCTGTCGTAAACAGTATTGCCGCTTTCTACGGCAACGGATTGCAAAGACGTACATGATGACAGGATGCCGTCCCCAATGCTTGTCACGCTGCTTGGAATGGTTATTGAGGTCAAGCCTGTGCA
This sequence comes from Candidatus Limimorpha sp., assembly GCF_056203535.1. Lineage (NCBI taxonomy): Bacteria > Pseudomonadati > Bacteroidota > Bacteroidia > Bacteroidales > Candidatus Limimorpha > Candidatus Limimorpha sp. The sequence continues at coordinate 5,911 of NZ_JBADWU010000024.1, forward strand.
ATTATTAAAAGAAAAGGACTCCAAGCTCAACAGACCATTCGGGAGTCTTATTGAAGTCAGACCCGAACAGCCGCCGAATGCATATTCGCCAATGCGCGTCACTGTGCTTGGAATGGCGATTGAAGTAAGGCTGGAGCAGTCGTTGAATGTATATTTCTCAATGCTTGTCACGTTGTCAGGAATGTTGATTGAAGTCAGGCTCGAACAATTGTCGAATGCAAAGCCGTCAATAAACGTCACATTTTCAGGAATGGCGATTGAAGTTAAGCTGGTGCAATAGTCGAACGCACACCATCCAATGCTTGTCACCGAGCTTGGAATGTTGATTGAAGTTATGCCGGTGCAAAGTTCGAGCGCATAGTTTCCAATGCTTGTCACGGAGTTAGGAATGATGATTGAAGTCAAACTGGTGCAATTAAAGAACGCATTGTCTCCAATGCTTGTAACAGCTCTGTCAAAAACAATGACGCCCTGGTCTAACTCGGCATCATACACATTGCTTTGGATGTTGGCACCGAAGACATCGGAAGCATACGGTATCACCACCTCGTGGTTTGCCGAGGTGTACAAGATTTCGTTGTCTGGCAGCAACTGGTGGAAAGGGCGGATAACGCATTGAAATGTGGCTTGGTCAACTTCTTGGTTAATATATATGATTATAGTGGGGTCGAGGTCATAAGCTGCTGTTATTTGAAACTCCAAATCAGAGAAATACTAGTTTCCGCCTTCTTGCCGTTTGTCGGACGAGGCATAAGAGCCTATGTACATTTCCAGTATGTCCTCGTCCGATTTGTAGCCGGGGAACTGCAAAGCCGATGTCTGGGTGACGTTCCATTCGAGTCCTGTGAACGCTTGGTTAGCTTGCAGGTGGCCCATCAGGGCTTCAAGCTCAGCCGCTGAGGGCACATACCATCCGTCGGTCAGGCCGGTCACACTGGTGTCGAAGGCTTCTTCTGAATTAAATTCGGTGCCGTATGGGTTGTCGTCGGTTGCTCCAATGTTTTTTGTAGCGACGGCCACCTTGCCGATGCTGCCGCCGAGATCGACCACTATGGCCTCACGTCCGCCGATTGTTCCCAATTCGCCCACTGGCGAATACGCGTTAAGCGGCATAAGTTCTTGCGCCTTCAGCGCGAAGCAGCTGCACAGCAGGGTTGCGAGAATGAGAAATGTTTTCTTCATTTGGTATGTAATTGTTTTTTGTTTACGCAATTTGGGCGGCAAAGGTAGGGGAAATTTGGTTTGGTTTTGTGTTTTGGGAAACTAATCTGACACGAATCTTTCATTAATCTTTGCTTCTTCATGCCTGCCGCTTCAGACCTAAATAAAGATTCCCGCCCTGCGGTCGGGAACGGAGAACTTCGGGAGTGATAGATAAGCGGCGGCGGCCTGTCATGGACTTTCGGGGAACAGCCCTTTTTCAGCAGTTGCACGAATTTTGTCGTCTGGATATCATCATAATACTCTTTATCCAACAGCACCTGACGAACAGCGGCCAAGTCTCCCTTTTTTCGGATGACATCCTCGTCGATGAGCTGTTCCACGCAATGGCAAATGCGGTCCTCTCTGCTCAAGGAATCTTCACTTGCGGATGACTGTAGATTTTCATTTCTTTCACCTCCCTGGCAATAATTCACCGTGCTGCCCGGCAATGGGAACACGCCGCCAAAGATATTGCCTTGGAAGATATTGCAGTTGTGATTCTCCTGATGCAGAATTACCGTAGGCTTCTTTTCTTCATCCATAAGTCTATTGCATTGGATTCAAAGGTTGCTGGAACTGGGCACCGTTGACATTGCCCGTGAAAATATTGCAGTTGCTGTTGTCCTGATTGATGGTGACACCTTTCATGGCGTCTGCCTGCATGGCCTTGAACGCTTTCATCACATTGGCTTCCACCCTTGCCAGATCAGTCTCGCCAAACATTCCGGAAAGTCTCAGATTGTCGATGCGTTTATCCACCGTCTGCCAGTCGGGCAACGCCATGAGCTTTGCCTCAATTTGTTCCAAGGTGACGCAGTTTTTCACCGAAAGCTGTTCCTTGAGCGCAGCAATAATGGCGTCACGTTGGGTCATATCGAGATGTCATTTAGGATGTGCCATTTACAAATTTTCCAGATGCCGCTAAAAAAAAGCCGTCATAAATGAATTATTCCTATTTTTGTTGAGCGAACAAAGGCGACAGATTCCGTCTGCCGGCAAGTCAACCGACTGACATATAATTATTAAGCATAGCGTTGGGAGCATAATGAGTAAAAGCATCAACATATTAGATAAAGAATACCAAGAATGGGTTGAAGCTTTGGCTGCTCGGTATAGGAGCAGTCAGATAAAAGCTGCTGTCAAGGTTAATTCCGAAAAGCTATTCTTTAATTGGTTTCTGGGGCGCGACCTTGTGGAAATGCATGTTGAAGAACGGTGGGGCGAAAGTGTAATAATGCAACTCAGCAAGGATTTGCGCATGGCGTTACCTGGTGTCGATGGTTTGTCGAAATCGAACATTTACTATTGCAAAAAGTTTTATCAGCTTTATAATCAGGCTGGAACAGTTTTCCAACAAGCTGTTGGAAAAATTGGGATGGAGCCGTTGAGCGAATTAAATGGTTTAGACAGACTGAGTTTGCTTGGAGAGATAGACCGTTCGGAAAAATTCCAACAACTTGTTGGAGTTTTCCAAATTCCTTGGGGACATCATTGCGTGATTATGGATTATGCGAAAGGCGATGTCTGCAAGGCTTTGTTTTTTGTCAGAAAAACCATTGAAAACGGTTGGAGCCGTGCAATGCTTCTTAACTGGATTGACACTGGTCTGTACGAAAGAGAAGGAAAAGCCTTAACCAATTTCAAGGCGACCTTGCCCGAACCCATGAGCGACCTTGCCCAAGAAATCACCAAAGACCCGTATAATTTTGCATTTGCCGACATTACAGGGAAATACAACGAGGCTCGATTCAAGTCCCAACTGTTGAAAAACATCACAGATTTCCTGATTGAATTGGGAACGGGTTTTGCATACGTTGGCAAGGAATACCGTTTGCAAATCGGGCAGAAGGAAAAATTCATAGACCTTCTCTTTTATCATCTGAATCTTAGGTGTTACATCGTCATCGAGGTGAAGATGGGCGATTTCGATTTTCAGGATGTCGGACAATTAGGTGGCTATGTTGCATCGGTGAACCATATCGTAAAACGAGACGACGACAACCCTACAATCGGATTACTCATTTGCAAAAGCAAGGACAAACTATTAGCTCAATACGCACTGGAGTCAAGTAGCCAGCCATTAGGAATATCAGATTTTGAATTGGAGAAGCTGTATCCAAGTAAAGTTGAGGGAATGATACCGACAATACAGGAAATCGAAGAAAACTTGAATGATAAATAAAACATTTCATTAACAACCAATCAATTAACAAGAAAAAAACACTCATTTGACTGACATATAATTATTAACCATAGCGTTTGCTAATGACACGAAAGACGGATAACCCAATGGAAAACGATAACAACATAATTCATGACGACAGCAGTTTCCAGTTCATTGCCGACATCAAGCAGATTGTGGAGCGCGGACGGCTGCAAGCCTATGCCTCGGTCAATGCGGTGATGATAGAGACTTACTGGCATATCGGCGAACGCATCGTGAAAGAGGAGCAGCATGGAAACAACCGCGCCGACTATGGAAAGCAAATCATCGATATGCTATCACAGGAATTGACAAATGCCTATGGCAAAGGCTTTGGCACTCGCAACCTTTGGTATTTCAAACAGTTTTTCCTTGTCTTCCCCAGATACAACGACGACACGATTCTGCACACGCGTGTGCAGAATCTCACATGGTCGCACATTAGGTCTTTGCTGAAAATTGAAAATCAAGAAGAAAGAGATTGGTATCTTAAGGAAGCTGCCGACCAGACCTGGAGCGTGCGCACATTGGAACGCAACATCAGCTCGCAATATTACCACAGGCTGTTGCTTTCACAGAAGAAAGAAAACGTGACTTCCGAAATGCAGCAGTTGACTAAGCCTTACCAGCAAGACAAACTTGAATTTATCAAAAACCCTATTGTAGCCGAGTTCTTAGGGCTTGCACCAAACAGCGATTTTTCAGAGACACAACTCGAATCGGCCATCATTAGCAACATACAGAAATTCCTGATGGAGCTTGGGAAAGGGTATGCTTTTGTTGCGCGTCAGCAACATATCCGGACTGATGAAACAGATTATTACATAGACCTCGTTTTCTACAACTACCTGCTAAAATGTTTCATTTTAATTGACTTAAAGACAGAAAAAATCAGTTATCAGGATGTCGGGCAGATGGATATGTACCTGCAAATGTATGACACGCTGAAGAAATCGGAAGACGACAACCCTACCATCGGAATCATTCTGTGCGCCGACACAAATTATGATGTGGCTAAATACTCTTCATTGGCAAAAAACGAACAGTTATATGCTGCAAAATATCAGCTATACCTGCCCACCAAGGAAGAACTGAAACGCGAGATAGAAAGGCAAAAGGAATTCTTCATGCTGCAAAACCCCGAGATATAAAACCCAACAAAATCATATATCAACACAAAATCAAAACACGACAAAACGAAAGACAAAATCTAATTGACTGACATATAATTATTAACCATAGCGTTTGCTATTTATTCGGAATGCTCTGAAAACTTGGCCGTTTGATGAATTCTACTTCCGGATAAGTTCAGTAAATGCCTACGCAATAGTGTGGGCGGGACTTATCTAGTAGAGGGCGAGGCCAAGTGCCCAGAGCGTGGATAAGATTTCGTCCACGCTTTTTTTTGCACTGCCCCTCCTCGCCTTTCCGATGTAATCAGTTCACGCTAACAAAGCGTAGATTATGGGAAATACAATATCTGGTATCAATCTCTACAACTGTGACTACAAAGATTTAGTCGCAAAAATGGTCGATAGCAAGAGTTCTGTCGACCTTATTCTGACCGACCCACCATATTGCGTGAGCAGGACTCACCAACTTGGTTTTTCCAACATGGGCAGAGCAGGCATGGATTATGGCGAATGGGATTATAATTTCAACCAAAAGGAATGGATTAGTCTCTGTGCTCCATTGGTGAAAGAAGGAGGATCTATCATCATATTCAATGACTGGAAAAACCTTTCATATCTTGTCGAGACACTTGAATCCAATGGATTCCTAATCAAAGACTTGATAAGATGGGAAAAAAGCAATCCTATGCCAAGAAATGTAAACAGTCGATATGTAATGGATATTGAAGTGGCTCTATGGGCTGTCAAGGGAAAAAAGAAATGGACTTTCAACAAACCATCGGACATGCCTTACATTAGGCCTGTATTTAAATCAGGAGTCATTCTTGGCAAAAACAAGAGGTTGCATCCTACTCAGAAAAGTCTTGAGGTTTTTTCTGAACTAATAAAGATACACTCAAACGAGGGCGACTGCATATTTGACCCTTTTTTCGGGTCAGGAACAACCGCTGTGGCTTGCAAGCAACTCAACAGAAGTTTTATTGGAAGCGAAATTGAGACCGATTACTACGAAAAAGCACTGTCAAGGCTATGATAACAAATCCGATAAGCTATCCAGGAAACAAGAACAAACTTTTGAAAGAAATCATCCCTTTGTTTCCTAAGAACTACAATTCGATGGTAGATGTGTTTTGTGGAAGTGGAGTTGTTGGAGCAAATGCATCATGTGTCAATATATATTGCAACGACAACAATCCATTCACAATACAAGTCCTTAAATATTTCTACGGACATTGTTCAAAAAGCATTATTGCCGATATGGAAACAATCATTGCCCAATATGGCTTGACCTATTCAAGAACCAAACCCAAAGGTTTCTACATAGAACATAAACACGAAGGACTGTCTTTATACAACAAACAAGGTTACAACAAACTCAAAGATGATTATAACAAAGATAAAGACATTAGAAAACTTGTTGCATTATTGATTTATGGGTTCAACCATTACTTGCGTTTTAATGCGGATGGTATCTTTAATGTTCCTGTGGGGAAGGTGGATTTTTCAAATTCCATTTACAACAATATGATTTCCTTTGTTGACGGAATCAAAACAAAAAACATTTCCTTCTCTACCCTTGATTTTACCGACAAAAGACTATATCAAGACACAGAAGCATTTTATTACTTCGACCCTCCATATTCAATCACAACAGCTCCATATAACAGTTCTTGGTCGTCACAAGATGATGAACAATTGTTTTCCTTGATCGATGATTTACACGCCAGAAATTCACTTTTCGCAATGTCGAATGTGATGCTCTCTAATGGAAAAGAAAATCTCCCGCTAAAAGAATGGGCAAAAAAATACAACACTCATCTTTTGAAACGGCAATATAGGAATGCCAACTACCAAAAAAAGAATGTGACGGATTCAATAGAAGTCTTAATAACCAATTACTAAACAAAAACAACATGGGAACAGCAGGCAATCGTTCTGGTTATAAAGTGTTTTGCTTCAACACGACAATACGAAATCCCAAAAGGAACAGGGAATTCCTTCAAATATTCGAACCTTTCAATGGAATGGTTTTCGATGAATACACAAAACTCAAATACTATTACGAGTTGGTTAGGAATGGTACTTACCACCTTTCAAATGTTCCAGACTCCATTCGTTTGAAATGGGAAAACGGCGAAGAATTAACCATGGAGGAAATTAAAAGTGCCATACGCAACAATCCTCAGGCTTGTGGAGATGCAGGAAGGGTTATGACACAACTAAGAGCCCTTAAAGACCAAGGTTTCCTCATGTTTGAAAATCCAACCAGAACCCCCAAAATCACGCTTACACCACTTGGCAAGGAACTGATTGACAACATAAAAGACCCGACAATCGTATATACTAAAGCAATGTTAGGCACTCATGCAAAAAGTATAATAAGGTCTTCAATATTCAACGAATCACGTCCCTTTCTAAACACATTGTTTGTCATTGATGAAGTGAACAGAAGATGGGAAAAAATGAACAGCAGAAACATTGGTAAAGGACTTTTATTCCATGAATTCGGGGCTTTTGTCCTAACCATGAAAGACTGTGACTATCTATCATGCGCAGATAAAATCATCGAATACCGTAAGCAATTCAGATTTGAAGCAAACAAACATTATCTTGAAAGTTATCTTGAAAACGAAGACATTCTTCCCATGGACTTCAAACATGTGATAAACGATTATCCTGACGAAGTGTTACGCAAATTTGAAATGACAGGATTAGTTGTTCGAAGAGGTTCTTTCTCCTACCGCTATATTGACTTTTCCAACTATAACAGAGCAAAAGTCGAGACTATTCTAGCAGCATACAGAGATTACAAATTTGAAGATTTCTGCTCCACCAAAGATTATTACGATTTCTTAAACAACCAAATTATCCCATGGGAAAACAATCTTACACTTAGGGAAAAAATCGTTAATGAAAAAACAAAAATCCTTGGAATCACATTGAACGAATCTTATTCGTTAGAAGAAAAAGAAGAGTTCCTTGACCGGCAATTCTATTCAAAGTCTCTACAGAAAGCCGTTGATAAATACGATTTTTCTTTCATCAGCAGAGAACTATTAATACTTGCTAATCATCTTGACAAGAAATCTGAATTGGATTCAATTTCAGAACCTTTAAGATTAGAATACTTGTTGGCTTTATATTTCGGCAAGAAATATGGATTAAAAGGCCTGATTTCAAACATCATTTACGATGAAGACGGAATTCCCCTTCATTGTGCTCCAGGAGGAAAAGGAGACATTATTTTCCACAACAGCAATGCTTCTTATATCCTTGAGCCGACAATGATTACCAGTAAAAGTCAACAATTAAACAGTGAAACGGCAAACATAGTGAGACACATGAAAAGTGAAGAACAAAAATATGAGGTTCCTTATCGCGTAATGATGATAGCTCCTGTCGTTCACTCTGATGTTATTGAATTTTTTAGATTCAAAGCCATAACTGACAATGCCAACATTGCTTCAATAACTATCGACAAAACAATCGGTCTGTTCGACGAAAGTGATACGATAAAAGACCTCGGATTGAATTTCGACGAAATCGTGTCATTGCTTAAAAGACTATCGCCAGACGATTTCTCTGAAAAGATAAACACTTATCGATACAAACCGTTAGCATAAAAAATATGAGAAACCATAATTCGCAACTTTCATTTCACCTCCACCACGGCGATTGTACTACCATCATGCCGCAACTAAAACAGCAGTTCGACATGGTCTTTGCCGACCCGCCTTATTTTTTATCCAAAGGCTTTACCATCACCACACGCAGCGGTTATGTCAGAACCTTCGACAAAGGCGAATGGGACACCATGACTTCACAACAGGAAGTTTACAATTTCAACATGCGCTGGCTGAAACCTTGCCGCGACACGCTCAAAGACAACGGAACTATATGGATCTCAGGAACCTATCACAACATCTTTCAAGTGGCACGTTGCCTCGATGAATTAGATTTCAAAATCCTCAACATTATCGTCTGGCAAAAATCCGACCCGCCTGTAACTTTCACAAAACAACGCTTCAACTTTTCTGCCGAATACCTCATTTGGGCTAGGAAATGCAAAGAGAAAGGACATTTTTTCAATTACGATTTGCTCAAATCCCTCAACGGAGGGCGTCACATGCCCGACGTATGGCGTCTTCCCTCGGTGGGCCTTTGGGAGAAACGCTGCGGCAAGCACCCCACTCAGAAACCCCTGCACCTGCTCTACCGCATCATTCTGGCCTGCACCCACGAGGGCGACCACATCCTCGATCCTTTCGCCGGGAGCTGCACCACAGGCATCGCCGCCAACCTGCTCGGCCGCAATTTCACCGGCATCGACCAAAGCGAAGAATACCTACAGCTGGGCCAACGCCGCCGTGAGGGAATCGACGACCCGAAGACTGCCGCCAAAATGCTTCGCAAAATGAAGGAAAATCCCGAAGAAACTACAGTCCTCGTCAACCACGCCCGCAAAGACCTGCGCCTTCTGATGATTGAAAAAGGCATCTGCTACCTGCGCGCCGGCGATTCACAAGGCTCGCTGCAAGTCACACCGGGTTTCAAACGCATGAACTACATCGTGCTGCACACAGGAGGCAGCAATGCCAGCATGTTCCGCCTCAAAACCAAAGGCTGCTTCCAGATTTGGACGCGCGAGACCCTCGAACAGCACGGCTTCTCGCTCGAACACGCACCCTACTACATCGTCCTACTTTTCGACAACAGCAAGGAGATTCCTTTTGCAAAAGACATCGATTTGCGCCAACGCCTCAACACCTACCGCGCCAAAATCCGTCCTCTGAGCGACTTCATCGGCCTGAAGTGATGAAATTTGCCAACAAAACTTTCAACTTAGCTGTGACAAAATTACAATGCCATTATTAACCAACAAACTCATTATCAATAATATAACAAAATTCATTTTGTCAAAAAATCATTTGTCATTTTGTCACAATAAGCAAATTCAACCTCTTCGCCATTTGTCACCTATTAACAAAATAATTAATAATACTATTAATTAGGTATAATAAGTAGGCGAAAAGCGATTGGGACATCGAAATCGCTTATTGTGATTTTTTGACAAATGACAAAATGACAAAATCGCCATGCCGAGGTGCGCACTATACCAAGGCCGTACCAAGGCTGCCTCCGCATCCAGTCTCCTGCCGCTTCCCTCCCACTCCGCTTCGCTGCGCAGCGGAGAAAACCCTCAAAAAAATGCCGGACGGTGTGCAAAAAACACGGCCTTGGCATTGCCCATGTCGCTTGTTTTCATTTCTTAGAAAGATAATGACACAAAGCCAATTTATGATAATTCGTGGCTAATTCACGGAAATTCATGTTGAAAAAGCTGTTGGTTGTCCACTAATTAGCGAACAACCAACAATTAGATTGATTTGCCCGATTGAGGGTTGATAATGACCACGTATTATGGAAATCCTGTGGACAAACATTCCGTGCATTTAGGGCAGACTCGGGTTAATTCCGAGGCTGGTAGACCGGACGGACGGAGTGTCCATAGTAACGGTCGAAGTCGTTCGTGCCAAGGTAGCCAGAATCGAAGCCCAAGTCATACGACGCGAACGGATAGCCGTCGCCATGCGAACTCGACCAGTAGAAGCCGCAGGAGCCGACGTAGCTGATGCTGTCACCGTAGTAGCAGCCGGCGGCAGGCAAGAAGATGCTGTTGCCATTGGAACCTGTGACGCGATAGCCGTCCTTTCCGTCCTGAGCCGTCCATTCCCATGTGCAGTTGTCTTCCAGTTCTTCCAACTCGTCAACTGTCGGCATTCGCCAGTCACCGCCCCAGTTCACGAAAGCCGCGTCGTCTGCTGGTTCAAGCACGGTTCTGTCGTCAACAGTGCCGTAGTCAGGATCCGAGTTGTACTTCGTGAGATTATCGTAACTGCCGTTACACCACTGGTAGGTGTCCCAGCTGTAAGAACTCTTTGTGGTCGTCTCGCCCCAGGCGAAGTAGTCGCCGTAGTCTTCTGGGCTGTCCGCGCCGACGTTGCACGTCGCCCACAGAAGCCCACTCGGCAGGCCGAGGTCAACGTATGCGTGATCGTCACTCGGATCGTCATTGTCTTTCTTGCATGATACGCACAGCGCCATTGCCATGCAGGTCATAACCATTGCTAATGTCTTGAAATGTCTTTTCATTTTACAAACCCCTGATACGTGTCGGGGGCAACTTTTTATTTGCTTGACTTATTTTTAACTGCTGTTTCTTCAAGCCGCAAAGATAGAAAACTTTTGGTCATCAATATGATAAGTAACTATTCAAAATTAAACTACATTATAAAGGACACGGGATTTCGAGACTGCGAGGCTTCGGGATGCCGGAATGCCTCGTAATCTCGCATTCCCGCGACCTCGATGCCTCGTTTTCAATATGTAAACTAATTTTAATCACCTACTTATTTAATCTTGGCACTTTTTCACCTATTGGCACAAAAAAACGATAAAAAAACACGGCCATGGCATTGCCCATGTCGCTTGTTTTCATTATCTTTGCATCGGCAAAGCCAGTCATCGGGATGCCGGATTTGCTGCCACCCGCCCGGGTGGGAATCATATAGCGCATAAGAGTCCCTTAACGCAATTATTCACTAAAACCTTACTTAAAAATGGCAAAAGTAATGAATGGCCTTGTCATAGGCCGCGTAGGCCATCTGGTCTACTACGTCAGGGACGGACAGCAGTGCGTGCACACACTCGCCCCGAAGCAAAAGAAACCGCAAAGTCCTGCCCAGCTGCTGCAGCAGGCCAAGTTCACCGCCATGCAGCAATGGCTCACGCCGCTGAAAGACTATTTCCGCGCCTTCCCCGTCAAGGGCTTGCCGAAGGCCGCTTTCAGCAGCAGCATCCGCCAGGCCTGCACCACCGAAGGCGGCAAGGTCGGCATCGACGCCTCGAAGATGGCGCTCACCCAGGGGCCGCTCTGCGCCATGGAAGGCGGCGCCTTTACCCTCGAGGGGCGCACGCTGCAGCTCAGCTGGAACGACAACACCCGGCTCATCATGAGCGACGCCACCGACCGCCTCGTCTGGCTGCTCTACAACCCCGACACGATGACCTACCTGTCGGACCTCGGGGCACAGCGCATGCCGCACCGCTTCGAGCGACACTGCTCCATCGAACTGCCCGCAACGGCAAAGGGCAGCTACCACCTCTACGCCACTTTCTGCAACATTCACGGCTGCGCCATCAGCGACAGTGTGGAAATCGTCGTGGACGACAACCCTTCGCCACAGGTGAAAGTAAAGGCCACTAAGGCCACCATCAGCAGTGAAACGAATCACACAGTCACCAGACGCGAACTGGCTGCCTCAACAGATACATTAAGCGTTGAAAGCCGTGTTGAGAAGGTTGACGACCGCATTGCAGAGCCAAGCAAGAAACCACCTTGGTGGGTGTGGGTGGCGGGCACAATCGCCTTATCAATCGGAAGTATCATTTTTTGCAGATTCATGAAATACAGATAAAAAATCAGGTGTGATTCTGCGCCGAATCACACCTGATTTTCAATACAATACAAAACCTAAAGGCTTATTTTACTGCAAATCTCACGGTCTCGGTTCCGTTGATGACCATCGTGTAGATTCCTGATGTGTAATTGCTTACGTCGATACGCTGTGTCGATTCCATGGTTTCGACAAGCTGGCCGAGCAAGTTGTAAACCTTGACGTTTTCAACATCAATGCCTTCGATGGTAATGGTTTCCGATGCCGGATTTGGATAAATGCTGATGGCATTTCCTTCAGCCTCAACTACATCCGTAATCGTTGTGCAGGTCGGGCACGACATTGCAAATCTGTCAGGATCGTTGGCATCGAATGAATAGACTTTTCTGATGCAATATTCATATTCGTCTTTTGCCTCATTGTCGACAAATACGTTGCCGAGAATCGGTTTCGGGGTCAGGCAGACTTCGTTTTTGAAAACCATCGTTCCGAGAACGCCGTTGTTTTCCTCAATGTAGCCGCGCAAGTTGAATGAATTATCCATGCCGTTGTTGGCCAAATCGTACCAATCGGTGCCGTTGTCAGAATAGAGTCGTCCGTATGGGTCGCCAGTGTTTGGTCCGATAGGAGCCGGATAATCACCTGTCAAACTGACCATTACAAACCAAAGGCCTTTCGTGTTGTCGATTGCAACATATTCATCTAACGGGATGTCAATGTATTGGCCGCAACCTGTAGTCGCATAATCCTGCTTGTAAAGCAAGTTCTCTGGTGTCGTTTCATCGCCTTGATAAATCATGACCCTGCCGCGATGACCTTCATAATCGAACATGGCAACTTTTGTGGCTCTGTAATTATCGTATGGTGCAAGGCTCTCGGCCGGAATATAGATTGCCCAATAAATCGGGGTGCCCGCCATCAGGCCAAGGCCTTCCTCATTGGTGCCATCGTCGTAATTCAGATACGTTCCATCAAGTTCTTCTTCTGCTTCCCAAGTGACGATAACCTGACCACCCAAGTTTTCAACTTCAACATATTCATGGCCTTCGTAATTGTCGCAGGCTGAATAGATCCACATGTAGTTTGCCCAATCGCTTTGACCTTCATCGAAAACAGTCTGAACAGAAGTCATATAGGTCTGGCCTTCAACAAGATTGCTTGTTTCGAACTGATAATGGCAGTCAGCAACATTCTGCGCAACAAGTTCATCGTCAAGTTTGATGTTGAAGCCGATGAAATTTCTCTTTGCCGTATTACCGAGTTCCACGTTTTTCAGGTCAAGCTTAAATCCGTTGGCATCGTAATGGCGAAAGGCAATGTAGACATAACGGCCTGCGTATGCGCTAAGGTCAATGGTCTTGGTTTGCCAACCGTAGGCTGCCTTTTCATCGAAAATGACAGTGAAATCATTGGGATTGGTGGGACTTGCCGTTGAAATTGCAACGCCATAATGGTCGCGAGGATTGCTCCAATGGCTTGTAATTTCGTAAGTCAGGACTGATTTTTTGCCAATCATCACCTGTTTTGAAACCAAGAAATCGTCAGTGTGATATGACTCATATCCATCAGACGACGAGGATGTGGCGCAATAAGCACCTACTCCGCCAAATGGGTCAAAACCGACCTGCCAGGTTCTGCCATCGTTGTTGCCGTCAATCAAGGTCCAGCCGGCAATGCTCAAGTTGAAAGAGTAAGAAAACGTCTCGCCATATTCGGGCTGCTCGGGATTTGCGTTGCTGACCCATTGGGCCCAACCTGTCGGTGAAACGTGAAGATTTTCAGGTGTTTCAATCTGTGCCTTCAGGCTGATGAAGCTGAAAAGCACCATTGCAATTAACAAGTAAAACTTTTTCATACGATAACTTTTTTTGATTTGATTCATTTACATTTGGGTTGCAAATTTACTCCTTTTTCAACAATATTTGTGTTTTTGGCAAAAGAAATTACGGTGTCCGCTAAAAATACATCGGGTCGATGCCATAGAGCTGCGAGAAGAAATCGAAGAGGCAATTGAGGGTGAAGAAATCATCGAGTTTCAGTTCCGAGGTGAGAAAGCCGATTTGCGCACACATTTTTCAGGTTCGGCGACCACCGAATAACCGTTGATGAAAGCGTTGCCGCTGTCGGGAGCGATGAGGGTGGCCAACATGCGCAAAGTGGTAGTCTTGCCAGCACCATTAGGTCCCAGAAGGCCGAAAACGACACATCGTTGACGGCAACGGTCTTCGTGCGTGTCGTACCTTCTGTTTTCTGTTGTTTGCGTGAGAGTTCAAAGGTCTTGCAGAGATGCTCCACGCGAAGTATTTCTTCCATAAATTTAGAATTTTGTGAAACGATGGGGTAAATGCAAGAATAATTGTTTTTGAATGAAATGGAATGCAAGGTTGCAAGCAAGAAATGTTGCGATACTAGGCTAAAACTATATGATTTTTTCAAGTTTTAGCCCAGTATCGAAGCACTTAAACAAACATATCTTCAAGATTTACAACATTTTGAACAAAATAAAAACACGAATTTTTCTTCAATCCTTTTGTAGTAATCATTGTGACTTGCACACCCTTTTGCGTTTGCGTTTCACACTGAAAAGCACCCACCCTGTTGGCAATCCTTTCGCTTTCCTGTTTCGTCAGCACATATTCGTTCTGCGAATATTTCACTTCGCAAATGTCAATCATGTCATCGGCGCGGTCGAGAATCAAGTCGATTTGCGCACCTTCTTCCGCCTCACGGCTTCTCCACGAATAGTATTCCACATGTATCTTGTCGAGATGCAAGGCATTCAGCAACTGCGGAATATGTGCCATGCAGACTTTCTCGTAAGTCAGGCCGAACCAAGTGTTCTGAATCGGACGGCCCATGGTATGGCTCCAATACGACTGGTCGGTCTTGTTCCGCTTCACGAAAGCGTGATAGAACAGCGTGTAAAAGTCCATCAGCTGGTAAATGCCGCCATTCGATTTGACGCGCTTTTCGGTGACATTATACCGCCTCACGAAATCGCAATTCACCAAATCCTCCAGCATATCCGACAAATGGCCGTTATTTTTAACCTTCAGTTTTTCAGCGATTTCGCTTCGCGTCAAGCCTTTTTTACTTTCGGAAAGCAGTTCCACGACTTCCATATAACGGTCGGGATTCCTATACAGCGACTTGTAAAGCCTATGGTATTCCCTGCGCAATTCAGCATCGGGCGAGAAAAACAACTTGTCGACATTTTCGGCAAAACCCAAATTTGCGTTCAGCAGACTCAGATAATACGGCACGCCGCCAAACATCATGTAGCACTGCAAAACCATCATTCTGTTCCAACGGAACTTTCTGGATTTCAGATATATTTCGGTCTCTTTCAGCGTAAAGGGATGCAAGTGCAGTTCGTGAGTGATGCGGTTGTGCAAGCCGCCGTGATTATCAATGATATTCCTCACCATCCACGAAGTTGCCGAACCGCAAACTATCAGGAAGAAATTGTCCTGCCGCGACGCCCAGCTGTTCCAGAAATAATCGAAAGCATGGACAAACCCCGATTTCGGCGTGTCGAAGCAAGGCAGTTCGTCGATGAAAACCACGCAACGGCCTTTTTTGCGGCGTTTTTCGAGCAAAGTCCTCAAGGCTGCAAAAGCATCCATCCACGATTTCGGCTGCTTGCCATCGTAGCCGTAAAACGCTAAAGATGTGCAGAATGCCTTCAGTTCCTCTTTCTTGTCGCCGCCAATGACGCCTGTGGTATCAAACGCAAACTTGTCATCGAAATAGGATGTCACCAGAAAAGTCTTCCCCACCCTACGGCGGCCATACAATGCGACAAATTCAGCCTGCCCCGAAGCCATGTACTCCGAAAGGCTGTTGATTTCATCCGTTCTGCCAACGATTTTCTTCATTTTCCATTCATTTAACCCCAGCAAAAATAGAAATAAAATGCGAGATACTGGGCTAAAACTGCATTTTTTTTCAAGTTTTAGCCCAGTATCGAAACACTTGATTTTATATTACTTATTATAAATCAATATTTTACACAAAATCAAACACAAGAAAAAGACATCACAAAAACGATGTCAAATAAACGGGAACGAGAAGCGTTTGTCCGTCTTGCTTCAAATCCTTTGTGTAAATCAAATAGCGCTTGTCAACTATATGGGAAAACTTCTCACAAAATGCATCAAGCGATGCGTGGCTGTTGTATCCCGACGACTTCACTTCGACAGGTTGCAGCTTCGCGCCACGCGAAAGAAGGAAATCTATCTCATAATTGTGCGTGGCATCTTTGGCCCATGTGTAATAGAACAGTTTGTTGCCTGATGCAGCCAGCATCTGGGCAACGACATTCTCATACACATAACCGAGGTTGGTGCTGAGTTTGTCGTTCAACAACTTCTGGTAAATGACATTTTCCGTTATGTCTTTATCCCAGAAAGCAAGCGTCACAAACAGGCCGGTATCAGCACAGAATATTTTGAATTTGGAAATATCCTTAGTCAGCGACATGCCGACATTGGGGTCGTTGGAATGGTAGGAGAAAAGCACCGTCTTGCTATCTTCAAGATTCCGCATCAGTTCCAGCAGTTTTTCCTCATTCACATCGCCGAGTATGGCGTATGGCTTGAAACGGTTATTTGTCTGGCTCAACTGCGACGGTATCTCCTTGAAAAGCGTTTCCATACGCCCGGCCGGATCGAGTTTCTGAAAATCGTCCAAATAAATTTGTATAATGCCACGCTTAGCCCTATCCACCATGCTGAAATTGTTTGTTTCCAAATAAGCATTGACGGCTTGCGGCATTCCCCCGACCAGCATATACAACCTGAAGTCGCGCATTTTGTCGCGATGCGCCTTGTCGAGCGGCAGGCTTTTTTCGTAAAACATGCGAAGCAATGGCATGGTGGCTTCATCACCCAAAGCCCAGCGGAATTCCTCGTAATCCATAGGGTATAGCGTGACCCGCTCTTCTTCGCTTGGCAAGGTTATCTGGCTTGTGTTCTTCTTGATGCTGATAAGCGACCCTGTCTCGATATAGTCATAACGTCCGTCCTTGACGAGGTATTTTATGGCTTGCCGTGCCAATGGGCAATTCTGCACTTCGTCAAAAATGATGGCCGACTTACGTTCCTTCAGGACCACATTATACAAGGATTGAAGCTGAAGAAATATGAAATCTTTGTTCATCAAATCATTGAACAATGACTTCACTTCATTCGAAGCCTCGTTAAAGTCGATAAGGATATACGATTCATACTCGTTTTTGGCAAACTGTTCGACAAGCGTCGATTTTCCTACACGCCGCGCACCTTCGACCAAGATAGCCGTCTTGCCGTTTTGCACTCGTTTCCATTCGAGAAGACGATCATACAACTTACGTTTAAATATCCGTTCCATTACAAAAATGCACTTGATTTTCGGTGCAAAAGTAATGCGTTTATTTCAATTACCAAAATGTTTTTATGCAAAAAGTCCAAAAATACGGAAATGTTTTAGCGCAAAAAGTCCAAAAATACCGAAATGTTTTAGCGCAAAAAGTCCAAAAATACGGAAATGTTTGTGTTTTTCATTTTTAAAAAAACGTTTTTGCTTTACTTGCAAATGTTTCCATAACAGCCAAAAATTTCCCCAATCAGTTTAGTTTCACCCTATTGATAATTCCAATTTGCCTTTCTTTGTCGAAATGCACGCTGTAGGCGTAGCCGCCGTTTATCTTGAAGACATCGGGATAAATGGAGTTGCTGGCTTTCTGGATTCCGCCGAGGCTGCCCGTTTCGGGATTGTAAAGCCCTACATAACTGATTCCGTTTTGGATAAACAAGCCGTATTTCTTTCCCAAAGCTTCATCTTCAAGGAACTGATTCTCGAAAAACTCCTTGCCCGACAAAACCTTCAGCTCTCGGGCTGGACGAGGTTCGAAATCCTTTCCGACCTCAACAATCTGATATTTCTCCAAATCAATAAACTGCATATTATGAGCGAATTTCAAGGCCGTAGTGTGATATTCTGCCGCAGCTACATTTTCATACCAACCTATCCATTTCATCAAATCCAGCTTTGGTTCAGCCAATTGCGTAAGGCTTCCCTTCCAAGTTCCTAACACAAACACATTCTCATTTTCCGGCACAACCTGATTATAAATTGAAATAATCTCCGAAAGCACCGACTGGCACACCTTCATTGCCTCAGCATCGTAAAACTGAACCAGCATTTTCTTTTCGTGCAAAGTGTCGTTTTTCATCACGCAGAAATAGGTCTGGCTCTGATTATGATCTTTGTGGACGAGCCAATCAAGCTGATAAGTCTGGCTTTTGAAAATGTAGGCATCGTGAAATTCAAAGAGCAGGTTTTGCAGTTTCTCATCAAACGATTTTCGAGAGAAATGACTCACTGGCAACGGATTACTGACATCATCAAAATAAATCTGCTGACAAAAATTCTCACCCACCAAAATATAATCGCCGAAACAATCGATGTGAATTTTGGTGTAAAGGCTGTCGAATTGCGCCTGCGAAACCGTTTCGCCATCAGCATTCAGAACCATCAAATCCGACTTGTCTTTTCGATTTTCCAAGACCAGAATCCAGTCATCGGCGAAAGCAACGTCGGCAATCCTTCGCCCGCGCTCGGTGCGGTAGAAATCGCGGTTTGCCACAACGCCCGCTTCGGGCAGGTCGTATTCCTTTTCGCGCATTCGGAAACTCACGCGCAACGAATCCTGCTGCAACTGCCTCGGAATCAGGCTCACCACCGTATCGCAATAGCCGATGCTGGAATAGAGCAAGTCAACGGGTTTGTCCTTGGCGAAAAGCAGAAGCGAATAATTGCCTCGGGCATCGGTAGAAGTGCCATATTGCGTGTTCAGCACCGAGATGTTCACATTCTCAAGGCCGAGATTGCCATAGATTTTCATAGGAGTTTGGGCAAAGGCCGCAAACGGGAGGAAGAATAGGAATAAAAAGTAGAATCTTTTCATATTCAATTAGTTTCAATCAATTCATTTTCACTTCATAAAGGCACTTGCGGCGGTTCGTTCCAGTAGGATAAAGGAAATACACTTTCCCATCGTGAACCCTGATTTTTTCGGCAAAAGGATAACCGCTCAAATTGAAGGCTTCTGTGGCCGTTCCATGCTCTAAATCAATACGTTTCAGAATCGTCGCGCCATCTTTGACAAACAGGGCATAAAACTCCTTGCGTGCCTCATCAACCAAGACTTTTTCCTTCCAACTGCGGTCGGGATTCAGCTTTCCATTCCAGTTTTTCAGCAAATGGCAAGTCAGCGGATATTCGGCGACAAATCTGCCTGCATGGTCGTAGACAAAGGTTTTATGTTCCGTAAACGAAAGCAGATACAATTGATTATCAACACAAAAGACAGGATTATAGATTGGACGCGTAAACAGCGAAATGCCATGCAAACTTCTCAATCCGCCCGTGCGCAAAATCAGTTCAATGTCATCGCTCGCCTCTTCATCAATGACGAAACGCAACATGTCGAGACTATCGCCCTTTAAATCATGGCAATAAAGTCCCATTTGCTTGTTATAGAAAAAGAATCGACCCGTAATCAAAAGAGTATCGGAAGCGGCCAAAATCGAGGCATATTCATTCCTTAACTTATTCACCGTCATACGGTTTATCAGTTCCATATTCGATTTCGGCTTTCCTGAACCGAAACAATGAATCTGATAAGCACGGTCGTTGTCGCCGTAAATCATCATGTAATTCCTTTTGTCGCGGTACAGATGCTTCATGCTGGAAGAAAGTTTCATTTCGTGCAGGGTGTCGAAATCGTAGGACAAATGCAGTAGGCTGCAATTCAATTTGCGCCAGGCAATCAGGTAAATGCCATCGCTATTGAACTCGAAATCGACGACAGACTGGACAGGATTGTCAAAAACGACATGAGGCGCATTGGCCACAATATCGACCGATGGCAACTCATTGGAGCGGTAATTCATCGTGATATTCAACGCCTTATCGGAAAAATCACTTTGTTTCAAGATGCGTTTTACGGGTTCAAACGAAAGGTGGACAAATTTCACCGTGTCGCCAGCCTTGGCCGAGCGAATCAAGAAAGCACCCGACTCGTCAGTAATCGACATCAGCAGAGAATCGTGGCAGTAAACGCCGACGTTTTCAATCGGTTTCTTATCCTGATTCAGGCAAACGCCATGAATGAAATTTTGTGACTGTGCATAAGCCGAAGCTAAAAGAAAAACAGCCAAAAGAGACAAAGATTTGAGCATGATAGTTTGTTTTTATGAATTACATCTTGCAAATTTATCGCTTATTTAAACCTTGTCAACATTTTATGGCAGAAAATTTTATAAGCAATTATAAGTGTTTTGTTGCAACAATTTGAATGGCAATGATTTATAAAATTTATAAGTAATTATAAGTAAATCCTTGTAAATAATTGGGAAACAGTATTTTATGGAATATAATTTAAAAACCGCAGATTTCGCGGATTACGCGGATTTTAAGAATGCGCAAGCACATTGAATTCCACAGATGGCTGGTGCATGAAAAAAATTTACTCATAATTTACTCGGAAAATTTACTCCGCATTTACTTTCTCACGCCTTGGCGGAACATGATTTCTTTCTCCCGCAGATGCCGCTGACTTCCGCAGAGGCTTTTTCGAACCACAGATTACACAAATCACACTGATTTTCAACAAACTACAGATTTTACAGATTACACAGAAATTATTAATGCGCCTTGCGCATAAATTAACACAGATGGACTGACGATAAATTGATAAAAAGATACGCGCGATACGTGGAAACAAGAAAAACCGCTGATTACGCAGATTTTCAACAAACTACAGATTTTACAGATTACACAGAAATTATTAATGCGCCTTGCGCATAAATTAACACAGATGGACTGACGATAAATTGATAAAAAGATACGCGCGATACGTGGAGACAAGAAAAACCGCTGATTACGCAGATTTTCAACAAACTACAGATTTTACAGATTACATGGAAATTATTAATGCGCCTTGCGCATAAATTAACACAGATGGACTGACGATAAATTGATAAAAAGATACGCGCGATACGTGGAGACAAGAAAAACCGCTGATTACGCTGATTTTCAACAAACTACAAATTCTACAGATTACACAGAAATTATCAATGCGCCCTTCGACAAGCTCAGGGAGCAATCAAACCTTATTCGGCGAAAAGTCTGTCAATGATTTCCTTATAGCGTTCAGCTATCACCTTACGGCGAATTTTCAGGCTTGGTGTCAATTCACCCGAATCAACTGTCCATTCGTGGTCGAGCAGTTTGAAGCGCCTGATTTGTTCAAAATCACCGAAAAACTTATTATACCCATCCACTTCTTCGCGGAAACGCTTAATTACAGTCTTGTTTTCGGTCATTTCCGAATCGGTCGTATAAACGATGTTGTTTTCCCTGCACCAATGCCTGAGCTGTTCGAAATTCGGGACAATCAATGCACCAGCAAATTTCTGGTTTTCACCGACAACCATCATGTTGCCAATCCAATTCGATTCGGCAAACTTGTTTTCAATCAAGGCCGGGGAAATGAATTTTCCCATCGAATCCTTAAAGATTTCCTTGATTCTGCCCGTGATTTTCAACATGCCGTCTTCATCGAATTCGCCCCTGTCGCCCGTATGGAAAAAGCCGTTTTTGTCGATAGCCAAGCGCGTCTGTTCCGGGTCTTTGTAATAGCCTTTCATCACGGTTGAGCCTTTCACTAAAATCTCGCCGTTTTCCTCGTCAATCCTCACATCGAGATCACCGCATGGCACACCGACCACACCATCCTTTATGACGCCCGTCACCAAACTATTGGTACACATCACCGGCGATGTTTCCGTCAGGCCATAGCCTTCAACGACAGGCAACCTCATAGCGCCGAAGACCCGCACCAAACGCGGTTGCATGGCCGCACCGCCCGAAATGATAAGTTTCATTTTCCCGCCGAAAGCATTCCTTACTTCCTTGAAAACCAATCGGTCGGCTATTGCGAGTTTCAGCAGGTAAAACCAATTGTTGTTGCGTTTCGACACATCGTAACGGCCAGCCAAATCAAAAGCCCAGAAAAAGACTTTTTTCTTGAAGCCTTTCAGTTTCGCACCTTTGTGCATCAAGCCGGAATAAACCTTTTCGATGACGCGCGGCACCGTCGAAAAATGCTCAGGTTTCACATCCTGAATGTCGCGCATAATGGTACCGACGTTTTCGACATAATAAATCGGTGAGCCAAGATAAACATGACCGTAAAGCACCGAGCGTTCATAAATATGCGACAATGGCAGATAACTGACCGTAGTATGCGTATAATCAATGGGATAGTGAGGACAATAGAACTGAATATCCGTTAAAATGTTGCGATGCGAAAGCATGACACCCTTAGGATGGCCGGTAGTTCCCGAAGTGTAGATAATGGTAGCGACATCATCGGTCAGAACGCTGGCTTCCAATTCTTTAAGCCTGTCTTTCAGGTTTGTGTTTTCCTTACCTGAAGCAACCAACTCATCCAATGATTTCAGTCCTTCAACAGGATGAATCGAATAAACCAGCTCCAGACTCGGCAGTTTTTCTAACAAATCCTTGATTTTCAAATAGATTTTCGATCCTTCAATGAAGATAGCCTTTACT
Source organism: Candidatus Limimorpha sp. (assembly GCF_056203535.1). Classification (NCBI taxonomy): domain Bacteria; kingdom Pseudomonadati; phylum Bacteroidota; class Bacteroidia; order Bacteroidales; genus Candidatus Limimorpha; species Candidatus Limimorpha sp. Next base: position 28,527 of record NZ_JBADWU010000024.1, read on the forward strand.
TCGGCATGATTGAGGATATAGTCATAATCGTTATGGCTGATGGTGGCGTAAATCGGAACCGTAATGGCGCCAAGTTGCTGAATGGCAAAGTCAATCATGTTCCATTGCGGACTGTTGTTGGCCACTATCGCCACCCTGTCGCCTTTCTGAACACCAACATGGAGCAACCCCAAACTTATGGCATCGGTCAAGGCACAGAATGTCTTGCCATCATATTTCACCCATTCGCCATGCTCCTTACCGGCATACATGCAGTCGCGCCAGCTGTATTTTTCAAGATAACGAGGCAACAAATCAAATATTCTCGGCGGCAAATCCGTCAGAATATCAACTGGTTTTCCTTTGAAGTTTCTTGTAGCCATCGTTTCGAAAATAACGGGCAAAATTAGTGTTTTTCTTTGTCGAAAAATACGTCCTCAACAATTAAATCTTATCCTGATAAGGGAAACGATACTAATTAATCAGAATCATTTGTTTATCAAGCTGTTAAACACTACTGATTTTCCATTTCAATAAACTTATCGTCATCATCCATGTATAGATAGACATACATCTTGCGGTAAGGGTCGTAACGCAGGAACAGCGCCGGCTCGCCAGCACGTTTCTTCAGCTCATCGGAAATATAATGGTTCATAAAGCTATCGTAGGTGTAACCTGCATAAAGTTTTCCCAAATAGGCTGCATAATTGTAGACATCTTCAATTTTCAGTGTATCAATTGAATAAGTGTAATTCAACGCTTGGAGCGAGCCTTCGTCTGCTTTGGAGCTGAAGCCATCCAAAAGGCTGTGTTCGCCATACTGGACTGGCAGCCAGTCGCCATTGTTCAGTTCAAACCATGAGGCAACATTCACTGCATTCAGGTTGTGCTTGTAAAAGTTTTCATGGCTATTGTAGAACATCACATCCTCATACTCAATGATTTTCTCTGTAATCTCGACCCTCGAAAGCGTCACCAACCAATGCAAGGAATCGACTGGTACATCATCCGAGTTTTCAGGAATGTAGACATTCAGATTGTAATCGCGCAAACGCTCGGCGTAGGCATTATACATGATGTCGAGAAACTCATCCTGACTGAAGCCGTCCAAAACCGTAGAATAGCGGTTTAAAGCGATATTCAGTTGACTTGTAACACTCGCAGATTCAGGAAAATAAACAGCAACTTGCGCTCCTTTGCTCTGTTCGACAAACGAATTGGCATAACGTTTTTCAATCGTGCAACTTGAGAGGAAAAGCGTTGCCGCAAACATTATATATAATAAGGTGTGTTTCATTTTTTGAATATTCAAAACAAATTCAATTCCATCTGTTCGCCATCGCCCGACTTGCGGTCATCGTCAAGGGTGTCGTTGATTTCCAAAGGCACATCTGCCGGATTGACAACCGGTGCTTCCGTTTCCTGGGTTTCCGGCTCATCGCCTTCATCATTGCTTTCAGGTTCATCGTCAGGCGTTTCGGGTTCAATCGGTTCCAACCACGAGAAGCTTTCTATCTCTCGCGTCGACAAGCGTTTGCCTTTCGCCTTATAGCTCTTTATGCCGATAAACTCTTCCACGTTGATTTCATCGTCGGGGAAACTGTTGCCGGCCTCGCTCACCTTGTAACTGAGCAGCAGACGCGGAATGATGTCGGTTGACATATCGAGATATTTGGCGTTTTCATTCTCGCCGATAAACGAAATGCGCTGGTTGAGTTTGGTCTCGTTTTCGATGCAGAAACGCTTGAGATACATCTTCTGCGTTTCGCCTTCAATGTAAACGACGGAGAAGATTTCTTCGGGGTCGAACTTGCGGATGTCAATCAGGTCGTCGTCGAAATGCGTGCTGAGGTCGAAGCCGCAGAGCTTGAAATCGCCGTTGGCGCAAATCTGCAAAATGCGGTCGTCGCCCTCGAAGGCGCCAATGTATTTGCCGCGCTTGTCGGCATTGAGGCGGCGCACCGTGTCATCATACCAAATGTCGCGTGCCGTCAAGGTCGAGACACCGTCTTCGCGCTTCGAAATCTCCTTGATGCCGTATTTGGTGAGCTGATTGCCACGGCTTCCCCTACCCTTCACGGCCAAGTCAGCGAAGCTATAATCTGTGACTTTGGTTTTCTGATTCATCAGCTTAATGACCACCTTGATGACTTCCGCCTCGCCATTCGGATTGGCCGAGAAATACATCACCTTTGAGTTCGGTTTGCCTTGGGTGAGGTCGTATTCCTTATCGCGTGTGACCCCCGTCACCGAGAAACGTTTCACGAAATACGGACCGCTCTTGCCGTCACGATACACCGCGTTGTAGGTCATTCGGTCATCGTTTTTGCGGAACACGCCGACATGAATCAGTTTTTGACCCACAAACAACTTGGGCTGCAATTTCGTAACAAGGTAAGTGCCGTTTTCGCGGAACACGATAATATCGTCAATATCAGAGCAATCGCTGACAAATTCGTATTTTTCCTTCTCTTTTTCGCGCTTTAGGCCATCGCCCGTGCAAACGAAACCATCTTCCTTGTTGACGTAGAGTTTTTCGTTGTTGGCAGCCACGGCAGCAGCCGAAATATTGTCGAAATTGCGGATTTCTGTCTTGCGTTCGCGTCCCTTGCCATATTTCTCCTTGATGTGCAGGAGATAATCGATGGTATAGTCAACAATATGGTCGAGGTTGTATTTGGCTTCCTCCATGCGGCCCTCGATGTCGGACAACTGCTCGTCGGCTTTCTTGAGGTCGAACTTCGAAATCTTTCGGACCGGCTTTTCGCAGAGTTTCTCCACATCGTCGCGCGTCACATCGCGTTTCAGCAGCTTGCGGTATGGGTCGAAACGACGTTCAATGCCAGTGAGTTGGTCGTCCCAAGTTTCGTAATCTTTCTTTTCCAACTCCTTATAGATGCCTTTCTCGAAGAAAATTTTCTCAAGCGAAATCCAGTGCCAGCTGTCTTCCAATTCGCCTATCAGAATGCAAAGTTCCAAACTCAGCAGTTCCATGGTGCGGTCGGTGCTGAGGCGCAGGATTTCCGACACGCCCAAAAATGCTGGATGGTCGTTGACGATGACGCAGGCATTGGGCGAAACTGAAACCTCGCAATCGGTGAAGGCATACAGCGCGTCGATGGTCTGGTCGGGCGAAACGCCAGGATTGAGATATATGACGATTTCGCAGTTTTCAGCCGTATTGTCGTCGATTTTCTTAATCTTGATTTTGCCCTTGTCATTACCTTTCACAATGCTGTCAATCACGCTGCCTGTCGTCGTTCCGTATGGAATTTCGTTGATTACCAGCGTTTTCTTATCCAATTGCGAAATTCGGGCACGTATTCTGACGCGACCGCCACGTAGACCGTCGTTATAGTTGGTGACATCCATCAGGCCGCCCGTCGGGAAATCGGGATAAAGAACGAAAGGCTCATCCTTGAGGTAGGCAATGGATGCATCAATCAGTTCATTGAAATTGTGCGGCAAAAATTTGGAAGCCAAGCCCACGGCAATGCCTTCGGTGCCTTGCGCCAAAAGCAGCGGGAACTTGACAGGAAGCGAGACAGGCTCGGCATTGCGGTTATCGTAGGAGCGCGTCCAATCGGTAGTCTTATGATTGAAAACCACCTCTTTGGCAAACTTCGAAAGGCGGGCTTCGATATAACGCGGAGCGGCGGCATCGTCGCCCGTAAGGATATTGCCGAAGTTACCCTGCATGTCGATAAGCAGGTCTTTCTGAGCGAGTTGCACCAAAGCATCGCCAATGGAAGCATCGCCGTGAGGGTGGTATTTCATGGTGTTACCCACAATGTTGGCCACCTTGTTGAAACGTCCATCGTCCAATTCGTCCATCGAATGGAGGATGCGGCGCTGCACGGGCTTCAAGCCATCCTCGATGGCCGGCACGGCACGCTCAAGGATGACATACGAGGCATAATCAAGAAACCAGTTCTCGAACATTCCCTTGATGGGAACCACACGAAACTCTTTTTCCTGACTGTCAGCATCCTGAACGGCACCTTCACCGCCATTTTCCAATTCTTCGTTATCTTCCATATCCATATAAAAACTTCTGTTTTTGCCGAAAATACGGTTTAAAGATGCAAAGATAGGAAATTTTGCCGATAACTTTACATTTTGAATAATGCTACAGATAGCAAAAACGCAAAAAAATCGAGTTATCGCCGAGTATTTTCAGTTTTCACATGGCGATAACTCGAATTTTGCATTTTTCGCATCTTGAAATTTCTATAACCCTTCACATTCGGCATTCAATTATGCCTATTTTTCCGCCTTTCCATCCTCTTCAGAACAACAATGCTCACCTCATAAAGCAAGTAGAGTGGAATTGTGACTAAAATTAAGGTCATCAAATCGGGTGGAGTGATGATGGCTGCGACAACCATAATGACAATCAGCGCATATTGTCGGTAATTTGCCAGCATTTCTGAAGTCACGATTTCCAGTTTTCCTAAAAAGAAAGCGATGACCGGCAGCTGAAACACCAAGCCCATGACTAAAGTCAAGGTGGTGAATGTGCTGATGTAGGATTTTAAGGTAATATTGCTCTCAACCATTCCCGACACGCTGTAAGTGCCTAAAAATCTGAAAGAAATGGGAAACAACACAAAATACGACATCAATACGCCGACGACGAACAACACATAAATGACAACAGCAACCTGCACAGAATATTTCTTCTCGTTTTCGTACAAGGCCGGTGTAACGAAACGGAACAGCTCAATTAAAATGTAGGGCGACGCACCAAGTAGACCCAAGTATAGTGCAGTTGTGATATGCGTCATGAATTGGCTTGACAATTCCGTGGCTATCAAGTTGATATGAAACTGACTGAAAACGAAATCCGAACCAAGGCGATGCAAAAACTTTTCAATGTAACGATAAGTGACAAAGTCCCATTGGCTCGGTGCAAGCAACAGTTCAAAGGTCTTGTCCTTGAAGCAGAAAATGACAATTGTCAAGGCCATCACCACTGCGAAAATGCGGAAAAGCATCCGGCGGAGCACATCAAGGTGACCGCCGAATGTCATCATGTTCGGGTCTGTCGTCACCTTATTGTCCGTCTTTTGGCTCTTCAACTTTTTCTTCGTTTTCTTCTTGTTCCGATTGCTCTGCTTTTACAGAATTTTCCACAGGCTCGTTCATACCTTGCTTGAAGCTCTGCACTCCCTTACCCAAGCCTTTCATAAGCTCTGGCACTTTCTTTCCTCCAAAGATAAGCAAAGCTACGCCGGCAATGAGCAGCAGTTCCGTTGTACCGATAAATAACAGTGTCATGATACCAGATAAATTTCGTTGGTTTCAAAATTGATTTCCCAATTGCCGTTCTCTGCCGATTCCCATTGGTATTTCTGAGCCATCCGGTCCCACCAGCCTTGGAACTTGGTGCCTGTTTCGCCCATATCCTTTACTAATTTCTCGTAAAGTTCGGCATTGTCGGCGTTTAGGATTTTCGCCAATTCATTCAGTCCGTTTCTTCTTTCAAAGAGTTGCTGAATCTCATTTTTTTCTTCAGGAGTCACCTGACCCACTAATTTCTTCATTGTTGATTTGTTAATTGTTTATTCGTTGAATTGTTAGAATTCCTTCCTGACCTCAAACGGATCCAAGTAGCTGATTTCCTTGATGTCAATTTGTGGCATGAACTCACCAAAGTTGCGGATTTCGTTCAAAAGGTTTCGGCTGGCGTTGCGTTCAAGATGTGCCATTATACATTGTTGACGCGAAGGCGTATTGAGGTCCCAAGTCAGCTTACGGTTGAGCCACACACAACGACGACACTGGTAGGCATCACAGTTGCGGCACAAAGGCGCGTGGTCGAGTTGCAAAAGCTGGGGATTATGAATCTCCAGACCTTTTTCCAAGTCGCCGACCGAAGTGTCCGACGATGGCTGGTGATGATTCATCTGGTTGAACACCTGCATCCGCTCATCATAATAGAAGGCCGGGCAAAGGTAGAACTTCCCGTTCGGTGCCAAGGTGATGTTGCTTATACCAGCTTCGCAATTGTGCATCTTTTCCAACATCATCCTGTCGGTCAAAAGGTTGAACTGCGGCGACTGTCCCTGCTTGTAAAGTTCGAGCAGGGCTTTGCTCCATTCGTTCAGCACTTGCCTGTAGGTTTCAATCTGCTCATCGGTGAATTGCTCCACATCGGTGATGCAGAGATTGACACGCTTGCCATTGGCAAAGAGTTTGGCGATTCTGTCCTTTTGTTTCAGCATTTCGCTGAAAGTCAAGCGAAGAACCAAATTCTTTGTTTCCACTTTTTCCGGAATGGTGTCGGCCACTTCCACATCAGCTTCGTTTTCGCTTTCAATGCCCGTAACCGGTTTATGACCGATAGGGTAAATCTTTACATTGTCGATGCTTTCAATGACAGAAGCGTATTCCTCGGACAAGGCATAATTCGGGAAAACATACTGTATCATCAAATTATGCTTCATTCCAAAAAGAATGCCTTTCTTGAGGGTTTCAACCGGCATAAAGTTACGCTCTTTCAGCGGATTGCCGGCATGGCAGTACGGCACGCTGGTGTCGTCTAATAATATTACAAGGTATTGTAGCATGGCTTAGCAGATTTCGGGTTTTACTTCACGTTTGTTAGCTTCGTATTGCTCGCGCAGGTCTTCAAGTTCGAGCTTACGGTAGAGCTTGTTCCAATAGTAGTTGTTAGCACGGACTCTTGCCTTGTGCATCTTGCAAATGGCTGTGGCACGCTGGAAAACCGTGTGCGTTTCAGCCGCATCGAAGTTCTCGCCTTGGCACCATGCGCATCCGCTTGCCACTTCGCAATTGATGCATTCTGTGGTGCTTTGCGTCGTGCGGTCGAGGGTAAGGAATGGACGCAATTTGTTCTTGTCGATGCCATCGTGTATGTTACCGATGACCCAAGTCTCCTTGTCGCGAAGCGAATACTGAGCAAAGCGGGTGCAAGGATAGAAATTCCCAGCGGCATCAACAGAAAGCATCATGCCTGCGCCACACCAGTTCTGATTGTCACGCACGACATCCATAGGTTTGCCAATGTGTTCAGAGAAAAACGAACAGGCATAGTCTTGATAATAGTCGCCATCGATGATGGCATCTGCCAACTGCATCAGTTGTTCTTCAAAACGGAGGTCATCGCCTTCCTGCCATACGTCCTCGAACACCACGTTGATATTCACTTCGTGAATGCCGAGACCATAGAGATGCAGCACACTCTCGGTGATATACGGAATGTCAGCCGACGAGATGGTGACCTTGGTACCGCCACCGGGGAACTGTTCCAGCCAAAGCGGAATGTTCTTCACCACATCCTTGTACGAGCCTTTCTCGGTAATTTTATAGACTCGGTTCAAGTCGTGCTTCTTCTCCGTTCCGTCGATTGTGATGCCGATGCTGAGATGGTCGCGGTTCTTCTTGATGAAGTCCTGCACGGCTTTTTCATGATAATTGATACCATTGGTGGAGAAGGAAAAACGGTAACTGTTGAACCAGTGATGGTTGCGACGGAAGAGTTCCATCTTGATGTAATCGCAAATCTTGTCGATAAGCTCAATTTCGAGGAACGGCTCGCCGCCGATGAAATCCCACACCACCGACTCGTATGCGAAATCAGGGTCGGTCTCATGGTCAAGCACATAGTCAATGAAGGTCTTGGCCACCTCCCAAGGCATACGTTCCTTCACATTCTTGCCTACAAGATAGCAATATTTGCAGGCCAATTGGCAGTCTTTGGTGACGATGAAGGTGATGTTCTTCGCCATACCAGACTGCCAAGATTGTTGATTGTCTTTAATGATAGACATAGATATTTGAATAACAAAAGTTACTTCTCTAATTTTAAGTAATAGCAAACATGCGATAAAATGCACGTTGTATAAGTTGTAATCGTACTATACTTTTGCAGTTGCAACAATACAAACACTCCTTATTATCTTCTGTGTTTATGTTCTTTCCAAGTATAACCACAATCAATACAAATGTCATTCACATGAATAGGTCCATTATAATTGTCGGATTCTGTTTTAAACTCTGTGTTATAACTTTTTATCACTGGACAAGTGGCATTTCCATCGATTAGCACATATTTGTAATAAGTGCTAGCATAATGATTTTCATATAATGATTCGTATTCTGACACTTCACTTACAAATCGAAGTCTAGAATTATAACTCTCAACAGTTTCTGTTTTGGACACAAAAGGTTCATTACTGCATGATGATAATGAAATTGCGGATGCCACTATCACAGAACCAATAATTATCGATCTTCTCTTAAGTTTCATAATATACTAGAGCCAATAAATTACATTAGTTAGAATTTAGATTAATTAATACTTTTGATATGCATAGCCATTACAAGATCCACTACAACCACCATAGCAGTTTGCTCCACAATTGGTATAACATAGGCCCTGACATCCATAACAACCTGACACCCATTTTCCATTCATTTGTCCCTGACAGTTTTCCGCACACCAAGTTTTACAACTTTCCCTACACTGAAAATTACATCCATTGTAACATCCACTCCAGCATTTCGATGTGCAACCTTGAGATGTACAAGTTGTATTCACAACAGAATTTGCCTTGACAATTTCTGGAACATTTGACAATACAATTGCTCCAACTACAGGCAAAGCTGCCTTTGCTGTACGCTTAAAGAATTCTCTTCTTGATTGGATTTCTTCTTTTTTGTTTTCTCCGTTTTCCATTGTTAATAGTTTTTTTGCGTCCTTGGCTCAAAGGAACTGCGTTATTCAATGACAAACAGAGCGGAGCCTCCCAAACTTATCCTTATTTCTACAGGTTGGGTCTGGACTCCCATGAATTATCAAAATAATGGATACGGTAAAGCTCCACTGTTTATGCTGAGTATATATAAATACACAAACATTAAACAGTGAAAGCCGCCTCATCTCATCATTCCTTATAATTCACGCGAATTGTCCAGATTCACCTGTAAGGAACAAAGCGAAGAATGCGCTTTCTCTGGTCAAACCGATTTCTCCCAGTTCGACGCGGCAAATATAGGAATTATTTTTTATCCTTCACAGTTTGTTTTTAATTTTTGGTGAAAAAATTTATTTCCACAACCTCAGCACCATCACCTCGCACAAAAGCGCCAACAATGCCATCAGCACAAACCATTTCCAAATGGACGACTGGTGCGCCATGACATTCACAAGGTCGTTGGTGGCGAAATCAGCAGCATCCAGAACGGCAGCAACATTCAATCCTGCCTGCCTGAAGGCTTTTTCGACATCCAGTTTGCCGACAAAATCCATGCGCGACTCAATGCGGTTATCGTTCCAAGCAAGAACGCTTTTCACCGAATCGTTCTGCAACAATTCGTAAAAACCAGCCTCCGGCAAATCATCATTCAGGTAAAGGCTGATTTTGTTGGCATGAAGTTCGGAAGATGGCATCATCTCGAAGCCGTTTTCCACATTGCGCAAGGTGAAAACGCGGTCGCCTTCAAGACTCACATCATTCAATGCCAACATTTTATCTCTTCCCAAAGTGTAGGCTATGTCGCCAACCTTTCCGCCCACCAATGCCATTTTCACCATCATCGGAACAAACAGCGAATTGTCGGCCAAATCGCTCCAAACCGTATCGAGGCAAGTGGAGAACGCATAAACCTGACCTTTGTCCAAGCTCTTGCCCAACAGCAAGGCATCGCCGTTTTGCAAGGTGAGCAAGGCATCCGTTTGAGCAGTCGGTTGCAGGCGAATGTGTTTCGCTGCCTTTGGCAAATCGGCGTTTTGAGGTAAATCCAAAATCATGTCGGCAAAGAAATCGTGCTGAACGGCAAGGTTTTCCGCCGAAGTCGGATTTTCGTCCAGTTCGCCAAGGCGCAAGCTCGATTGCTCATAGAAATAGGTGTTGTTTTTCGGATTTTCCGAACACGGGAACATCACCACGCTGGCGCCATCGCCAGCACAATCCAGCAAGGTCTGCTGCAGGGTTTCGTTCAACTCAGCCGTCTCGTTCACAATGACGAACTGCGCTTTCGACAAGACATTCAAATCGATTCCCGAAGGCGACATGAGCAAGTAGTCAAACTGATCGTCATCATCGAAAAGCAAGGCGCAAGGACTTTCCTCTTCCCCAATCTCGACAACCGAAAGACTCGGTTTCACATGAAGCACAAAATAATAATCGTCGTCAAAAACAATGGGATGATCGGTCAAAGAAACCGTACATTTCCGGTCGCCATTATGCTCCACCAAAAACTGCATGGCGACATCAGCCTCGCTGTTTTTCTCCACATCCACAGTCGCCGAAGCCACCGAATGGCCATCCATCATAAAACTGACTGGCAAGCCTTTCACAGCCTTATCGCCTAGATTCGCCACCCTCACATTGATTTCGTTGGTCAAGCCGGTCTGCATGATGGGCGAACTGAGCCAAACCGAATCGATGCAGATATTCGACAGGAACTCAGGCATCATCGGGACAGCGACAATCTGCAAAGAGGAATCTGCTTCTGCTACCGAAAGGTCAAACGTATTTCTTTGGAAATCAGAATACACGAACAATGTCGACGATGAGAAACCATGCTGTTTGCGCAACATTGCGAAACGTTCAAGCACCTCGCCCATGGCCACGGGATTGCCTTCCTGACTCATACGGTCCAACTGGTCGAGCATTTCATCCTGGCTCATCGGATACTCGTTTTGAACTTCAAAGCTGTTGCTCATCAGCACATAACGGTTCGACGGATTGAGTTTCCGCACCAAATCACGCGCCGACTCACGCGCATCCTCAAACAAGGTCGTGCGTGCCGACTGCGACTTCATACTCATCGAATTGTCTAAATAAATGCCAATCAGGTTGTTTTCGGCATCGGTTTCAATTCTTTCATTAGTCTTGAAAGGAAACGCAAAAGCCAACACTAACGCCGCAATGAAAAGGCAGCGTAAGCACAAAGTGACGAAATATTTCAGTTTGCGCGTCTTGGCATTTTCCTGCTGTATGGTTTTCAGCAAAGCCGTATTGCTGAAATACACCAGCTTGTGCTTCCTGAAATTGAAAAGATGAACGGCAATCGGGATGGCCAAAGCCAACAATCCCCAAAGCATGTATGGATAGAGAAACTGCATGATATTCATTAAAACTTGCAAAGATAAGTTTTTCTCGCTGAATATAGATTTTTTTCGCCAAAACACCTTCACATTTCATCATTTTCACTTACCTTTGCCGAAAAATAGACGAAACATGGAAAACGGCAAGGAAAAGACACGGCGCTACATCAACCCACTCACCGATTTCGGCTTCAAGAAGGTATTCGGCGACGAGGAAATCATGCGTGAGTTCCTCAACGACTTGATTGAACCCGAATCACCCATTGTGCAGGTCACATTCATCGACAAGGAGATGCAGCCCGAAACGAAATACGAGCGCGGCGTAATTTATGATATGAGGTGCAGGCTAAGCTCTGGCGAAGAAATCATTGTCGAGATGCAGAACCGAGGGCAGGACTATTTCACCGACCGTATTAACTATTACCTGGCACGCGCCATCGCCACGCAAGGCGAAAGAGGCGACAGCGAATGGAAATTCAACCTGCATCCCGTCTACGGCGTGTTCTTCATGAACTTCCACCGTGACGAAAAGCATCCGAAGCAAATCAGCCATTTCGCCATTGCGGAAACCGAGACACACCAACGTTTTTCCGACAAGATGCAGTTCTGGCTCATCGAATTGCCCGATTTCAAGAAAATGAAAGAGAAAAACTGCAAAAGTTTCAAGGATTACTGGCTATATATCATTACACACATGGAAACGATGAAAACACAGATACCATTTCAGGAGCAGAAACCGATTTTCCACAAATTGGAAAACATTGCCGACATGGCAGCCCTCACGCCAGAGGAACGCGACTTCTACCAAATCAGCCTTGATTCCTTCCGAACCAACATGGCCGTGATGGAACACGAGCGGAATGAAGGTCGCGCTGAGGGAAGAGCTAAAGGTCTCGAAGAAGGTCGTGCCGAAGGAAGAGCCGAAGGAAGAGCCGAAGGATTAGCAGAGGGGGAAAAAGCAAAGGCTTTTGCTATCGCTGTCAATCTAAAACAGATGGGATTACACATAGATGCCATCATTCAAGCTACAGGACTGGATGCCAGTGAAATAGAAGCATTATTATAAAGCATACCTGCATTACCATCTTAATATAAATGCAAGAATAAAATACACTTTTTTGTGCTGTTTGATGGGATTTTTTATTTGACAATCATTAACTAAAAACGAACTCAAATAACAACACACCTTATTTAATTAAGTATTTGAGCCGACATTCAAATAAAAAACGCTACATTTGCGGCATGAAGATAATTGACAAAATCAGATACAGGGCATTGCACAAGGCTTTGGAACGTTTCACGGAGATAAAAGATCCGGTGAAACTGCCTAATATGCTGAAAGTTAACTCTGTCATCATTATTCTTGAAGAGCGTGACAAGACCACCCTGAAGAATATCGAGAACACCGTTAAAAGCCTTTTCGGTTCAAGCCGCTGTGGGTTTATCATTTTGTGCGAACAAATGTCGGACAACATGTTGCAGAGCGATTTATACACCGAAATCACGCCAAAAGATTTCGGTTTCATGAGCGTCCTGAAACCCGAAAAACACGAATACCTGAAAAAGCTACCCTCATCGAACATCATTGTCAACATGGCCACAAACCTCACTGACATAAGCGATTATCTTTGCATTTTGCCCAAGACCGATTTCCGAGTCAGTTTCAGACAAAGCGAACACATCAAGATTTACGATTTAGTGATCGAAAACACAAAAAACGCCAGCCTTGTGTCGAACATCCAGGTCCTTCACAACTACCTGACCGCATTGGCCGGCAATCCAAAATAACATTTCACAATGAAAAACAATCCATTCAAAGGCATGGGCATTGCCCTTATAACTCCCTTTCATTCAGACCATTCCGTTGACGCAGAATCATTGACAAAGATAGTTCATCATGTCATTGACAATGGTGCAGACTTTTTGGTCGTCTTAGGCACGACATCCGAAGCCCCTACCCTTTCTGCCGAAGAGAAAAATCTGGTTATCAAGACCATACTTGAAGCAAACGGCAACCGGCTTCCCATACTTTTGGGCATGGGCGGCAACAACACGCAAGCCGTCATTGATGCCTTTAAAGCACAGGATTTCACGGGCATTTCGGGCATTCTGAGTGTCGTTCCGTTTTATAACAAGCCGAACCAGCGCGGCATGAAGGCGCATTTCGAAGCCATTGCCGATGCAAGTCCCGTTCCCGTAGTGCTTTACAACGTGCCAGGCCGTGTAGGTGTCAACCTGCAAGCCGCCACTTGCGTTGAATTGGCCAAGCATCCGAACATCATTGCAGTAAAAGAAGCATCGGGCAACTTGCAGCAAATCATGGAGATACTGCGCGACAAGCCCGCCGATTTCGATGTCCTTTCGGGCGACGACGGCATCACGCAGCCGCTGATGGCTTTGGGGGTCCAAGGCGTGATTTCGGTGGCTGCAAATGCTTACACCAAACCTTTTTCACAGATGATGCATGCACAAAAGGAAGGCAAGATAGAAGAAGCCCTCCGATTGCATTTCGGTATGCTGAAAATGAATCAGTTAATCTTTGCTGATGGCAATCCTTCGGGCATCAAATGTCTGATGCAACGCATGGGACTTTGCGAAAACATCTTGCGTCTGCCACTCGTTCCAGTCTGCGAAAAAGTTGAGCAGGACATCATCAACGAATACGAAAACAATTTATCAAAACTTTAATACAATGAAATTTTTACGTTTTTTCACCTTGCTTCTGGTCGCAGTCGTTATGGGCGGCAACCTTTATGCCCAAAAAGACCTAAGCAAACTCATGCAGGAACGCGGCGAGTACTATTTCAGCCTTAACGTTCAGCAACTTAGCGAAGTTCAAACCATCAACAGCCTTTGCTCCGTTGACCAAATTAATGGCAACAACGTCATTTGCTATGCCAACCAAAAACAATTCGACAACCTTTTGAAACACGGTTACCAGCCCACTTTGCTTTTGCCTCCATCAATGCAGAATGAAGTCGAAATGTGGAACAGCCGTGGCACCTACGAATGGGATTCCTATCTCACCTATCCACAATACGAAGCCATGATGCAGCAGTTTGCCACCGACCATCCTGACCATTGCACCTACATGGAATTAGGCATCTTGAACAGCGGCCGCAAGCTCATGGTTTGCCGCCTCAACAATGGCGAAACCACCGGCAAGCCGCGCGTACTGATGACCTCCACCATGCACGGCGACGAAGTCACTGGCATGATCATGCAACTCCGCCTCATCGACTATCTGTTGACTTCAAACGATGACGAAGTCAAGTTTTTGATGGACAATTTGGATATCTTCGTCAGTCCCGACACCAACCCTGACGGCACCTATCACGGCGGCAACAACAGCGTGAGTGGCGCAACACGTTACAACGCCAATTACGTTGACTTGAACCGCCATTTCCCAGACTTCGATGATGGCCCTCACCCTGACGGTGCCAGCCATTACGAAAATGAAGCCCAATGGATGATGGATTTGGCCGAAGAATACCATTTCACAATCGGTGCAAACTACCACGGCGGATCGGAAGTCATGAACTATCCTTGGGACACCTACCAGCCACATTGCGCCGATGACGACTGGTGGAGATTTGTCTGCCACGAATATGCCGACCTCACCCACGAAGTCAACCAAAACTATATGGACAGTTTTGACGACGGCATTACGAACGGCTATGCATGGTACACCATCACCGGCAGCCGTCAGGATTACATGAACTACTATCAGGAATGTCGTGAAGTGACCATCGAATGTTCCAACGACAAGACACCAAGCGCAAGCCAACTGCCTAATTTCTGGAACTATAACAAGGAAGCCATGCTGACATTCATGCATGAAGCATTGTACGGCATCCACGGCATTGTCACCGACAGCGTTACCGGCCAACCAATTGAAGGTGCCACCATCACTATTGATGGTCACGACCATCATGGTTCAAGCGTTTCCACACACGAAGCCGGTTACTATCACCGTCCAATCAAAGGCGGCACTTACACCGTAACTTATACCGCAAATGGTTATTATACAAAGTCTTTCACACTTTCAGTTGCAGACCATGAAACACTCATCCAAAACGTTCAGTTGCGTGCAGGCGAAGGCCTCATCCCTGACTTTGAAGCCACAAACTTAAACGTTTCGTTGAACGGCAACACCAATTTCACCGACAAGACCTGGGGCGCAAACCTCGTCAACTGGGAATGGCAGTTCGAAGGCGCAACCCCAAGCACTTCTACGGAACAAAATCCTACCAACATCACCTATAACGAAGTTGGCGATTTCAACGTCACTTTGACCGTCACCAATGCCGATGGCCAGACCGAAAGCATCACAAAGAGCGATTACATCCACGTCAGGGAATCCTATAACATGCAGAACGGCACTGTCACCACCTGCAACGCTCTGTTTTATGATGACAATGGTCCCGATAGCAACTACGGCAACAACAAGGACTACACCATGACCTTCAAACCTGGCAACGACAACGCCGTGCTGCAAGTCAACTTCAGCGAGTTCGGCACCGAAAGTGGTTGGGATTACCTTTACATCTATGACGGTTCAAGCACCAGTGCCACCCAAATCGGGAAATACACAGGAAGCGACAATCCAGGCACCATCACAGCCACCAACGCCGAAGGTTCACTGACATTCAGGTTCACCTCCGACCAAAACACCACCTCATCCGGTTGGGTTGCCACCCTCACCTGCATCTTCGCAGACCCACTGACCCTCACAGTCAAAGCCGAGCCGGAAGTCATCAACGAAGGCGAAAGCAGTCAGTTGATGGCCATCGCCCAAGGCGGCAGCGGCGAATACACCTATTCGTGGGAACCAGCCGAAAGTCTCAGCGACCCATTTATTGCAGAGCCAATCGCAACGCCTGAACTGCCAACCACCTACAAGGTAACGGTCAGCGATGGCATCAGCACGGTTGAAGGCGAAATCACCATCGAAATCCGCGACCTTGGCATCAACGAAAACACTTTGCAGAATGTTTCGGTTTACCCGAACCCTGCAAAGGGCAATTTCACCATTGCTTGCGAAAACAATGCAGATTACACCTTATTTAATAGTCTCGGTCAGGAAATCCTTTCAGGCGAAATTCTCAATGGAAAAGCCGAAATCGATGCCCAAAACTTACAAAAAGGCGTTTATTTCCTGAGACTTTCCAACGAAACCGCATCTTCGGTTCAGAAGATTGTCATTGAATAAAAATACATTAAACCACGGAAAAGGAATCCCTGCATAAATTTGGGGTTCCTTTTCCCTTTAAAAAAGCATAACAAAATGAAAATCAACTGTCTCATCACACAACTATTCGTTCTAATCCTCATCAGCGGCAACCTCTTTGCGCAACAGGACCTTCAGACCATGATGCGTGAGCGAGGCGAATATTTTTTCAGTCTCAACGCCAAGCAAGATTCTGAAATTCAATTCATCAACAGCATTTGTTCCGTTGCCAAAATTGAGAATGAAAACATCATTTGTTATGCCAACCAAAAGCAATATGACAATCTGTTGAAACTTGGCTACCAGCCGAATCTGCTTTTGCCTCCATCGATGCAGAACGAAGTGAAAATGTGGGACGGACGCAGCACCTACGATTGGGACACCTACCCTACTTACGGCCAATACGCCTCCATGATGCAGAACTTTGCCACCGAGCACCCCGACCGCTGTACCTATTTTGAACTCGGCACCCTGCAAAGCGGCCACAAGCTCATGTTTTGCCGCATCAACAACGGCCAACCGGAAGGCAAGCCGAAATTTCTCTACACCTCGACCATACACGGCGACGAAGTGACAGGCATGATGCTCATGTTGCGTTTCCTCGACGAACTCTGCACCAGCAATGATGACCACATTCTTAACATAATCAACAACATAGATTTATTCATTTGTCCTTGCACAAATCCCGACGGCACTTACCATGGCGGCGACAACACCGTGTCTGGCGCAACCAGAAACAACGGAAATAATGTCAACCTCAACCGAAATTATCCCGATTTCGTCGACGGCCCTCATCCTGATGCCAACCCCTATCAAGAAGAAACGCTGATGATGATGCAACTTGCAGATGAATATAAGTTTACCATGGCTGCCACTTTTCACGGTGGCAACGAAGTGGTGAATTACCCTTGGGATAACTACCATCCACTCACTGCCGATGATGCCTGGTGGCAGTTGGTGAGCCGCGAATATGCCGACCTTTGCCATGAGTGGGACACAAGCTATATGGACGGATTTCATGATGGTATTATTCATGGCGTGGAATGGTATCCAGTGGCAGGCGGGCGACAGGATTACATGAATTACTATCAGGAATGTCGCGAAGTTACCATCGAATGTTCAATGGCCTGGATGCCAAGCAGCAGCATGATGCCCACATATTGGAACTACAACCACAACAGCATCATAACCTATCTCGAAGAAGTCCTTTATGGCATTCACGGCACTGTCACTGACAGCCTTACGGGACAACCTATTGTCGGAGCGACAGTCACAATCGAAGACCACGACCACCACGGTTCATCCGTCACTTCACACGAAGTCGGTGACTACCATCGTCCCATAAATGGCGGGACCTATCAGGTAACTTATTCAGCCAACGGCTATCACCCAAAGACCATCACACTCTCAGTAAATGACCACGAAACCATTATTCAAGACATAAAACTGTTTGCAGGCGAAAACATCATTCCGAATTTCGAAGCCAATCAGACCAATGTCGCCATCGGACAAGGCATCGACTTCACCGACTTGACTTGGGGAGCCAACCTCACAAGTTGGGAATGGCAGTTCGAAGGCGGCACACCGAGTTTCTCGAATGAGCAAAATCCAACAGGAATATATTACAGCGAACCAGGCGATTACGATGTCACCTTAACCGTCGCCAATGCCGACGGACAAAGCGAAAGCATCACGAAACACGCTTACATCACCGTTGCCGAAGCCTACCTGATGCACAACGGCACCATCAGCACCTGCAACGCCATTTTCTACGACTCAGGCGGGGCGGAAAATCCATACCAAAATGGCGAAGACTACACGATGACCTTTTTGCCAAGTTCGGAAAACTCCAGACTTGAAATCGATTTCATCAACTTCAAAACCGAGGCCAATTGCGACAAAATCTTCGTTTACGATGGCACAAGCCTCAATGCGCCACTGATTGGCAGCTATTCCGGCAATCACGGTCCGGGCACCGTTACCGCAACAAATCCCGAAGGCGCATTGACTTTCCGCTTCATTTCCGACGGATTACAAGATGGAACGGGCTGGACGGCACAAATCAGCTGCATTCCCGGCCTTAGCATCAACGAAAACACTTTGCAAAACGTTTCGGTTTACCCGAATCCAGCAAAAGGCAATTTTACCATTACGTGCGAAAACGATGTGAATTACACCTTATATAATAGTCTCGGTCAGGAAATCATTTCTGGCGAAATTCTCAATGGAAAAGCAGAAATCGATACCCAAAACTTACAAAAAGGCGTTTATTTCCTGAGACTTTCCAACGAAACTGCATCTTCGATTCAGAAGATTGTTGTTGAATAAGAAATTGAAAGATTTACATCCAAAAACCAATTATTTTATAACTTTGCATTTCAAACGACTAAACCGACACGGATATGGGACAGAAACTGCCGATTGGCATACAGAGTTTTGAAGACTTGAGAAACAAGGGATTCAAGTATGTGGATAAAAGTGCCATTTTATACAAATTGGTAACAGAAGGCAAGTATTACTTTCTGTCGCGTCCGCGCCGTTTCGGGAAAAGTCTGTTCCTCAATACTTTGGAATCGTATTTCTTGGGAAAACGCGAACTGTTCGACGGTCTCGCCATTGCGGAATTAGAACACGATTGGACTGAATATCCCGTGCTGCATTTGGACTTGAATACGGAAAAGTATGACGGCCCCATAGTTCTTCATGACAAGTTAAACACAAGCCTTAGCCGCTGGGAATCTCTTTATGGCAGCGATGAACACGAAAAGTCACTTGCGACAAGGTTTGAGGGCATCATCCGACGTGCTTACGAAAAGACAGGCCGTCAGGTGGTGATACTGGTGGATGAATACGACAAGCCATTGCTTCAGGCCATCGGAAATCCTGAACTTCAAGAGGTCTACCGCGCCACTTTGAAAGGTTTCTACGGAGCTTTGAAGTCGATGGATGGATGCATTAGGTTTGCCTTTCTCACCGGCGTGACAAAATTCGGAAAGGTGAGTGTTTTCAGCGACTTGAACAATTTGCGCGACATTTCGATGGATGCTGCGTACTACGATATTTGCGGCATTACGGAAGCAGAGCTTAGTGAAAATTTCCAAGTGGAAATCTCGGAACTTGCATCAAAGTTAGACAAGACCGTTGAGGAGACCTACAGCGAACTTCGGGAGAATTATGACGGCTACCACTTTCACTATGGAAACCTGCCTGGGGTCTATAATCCTTTCAGTCTATTCAATGCTTTCGCCAAAGGTGAAATCGGTGCCTATTGGTTTGAGACTGGTACGCCGACCTATCTTGTTGAATTGCTGAAAATTCACCAATATAACCTTTCCCGTATCGAGAACGAGGAAGTTGTGAGCGATGTGCTGAACAGTGTCGACATTGCTTCGACTAACCCTTTGCCCGTCATCTACCAAAGTGGCTACCTGACCATTAAAGGCTATGACAAAGAGTTTGGCCTCTACAAACTTGGTTTCCCGAACAGGGAAGTGCGTGAGGGTTTTGTACGTTTCCTCATTCCAAGCTATACCAATGTGGACGAGGTCGGCTCTGGCTTTGAAATCAGCCGTTTCGTGCGCTCGTTGCGCGAGGGCGACATCGACGGTTTCATGGATCGCCTGCAATCCTTTTTGAGTGCCTGTCCCTACGAACTTGAACCCGAACAGGAACGCCATTTCCAAAGCGTGATGTACATTCTCACAGCCTTGTGTGGCTATTATGTTGAAATAGAAAGCCATACCAACAAAGGCCGCATGGACATGACGGTTAAAACAAAGAATTATATCTACATCTTTGAATTCAAGTTCAACAAGTCGGCGGAAGAAGCCTTGCAGCAAATCAATGAAAAGGGATATGCCGAGCGTTTCCTGAACGATGGTCGCAATATCATTAAAGTCGGCGTAAATTACAGCACTGCATGTCAGAATATTGACAAATGGATTGTGGAAGCATAGCTAAATTTTTCTGTTTTTGAAATAAAAGCGGAGAAATTACGTTACGCATACGATAAAAAAGTATAATTTTGCAGCCATGTTGAAAAATAGACTCCTGATATTGGTTTTTTTATGCGCAACTGTCTGCACATCCTGCAATCAGTTCACCCGAATCATTAAAAGCACGGACAGTGAAATGAAATACGAGATGGCAAAGGACTTTTACGACAGGCAAGATTACAACCGGGCACTTCAGCTTTTCGACCTGCTACAGGCCTCGTTCCGCAACACTCCCAAAGGAGAAGACATCACCTTCCTCACCGCGCAATGCTACTATCAGCAAGACGATTACGAAATTGCATCCTATTATTACAATAAATTTGTGCAGACCTACCCGTTTTCTGTTGATGCCGAAAAAGCCGCTTACATGAGTGCCTATTGCAGCTATCTGCTTTCGCCTGTTGCAAGTCTTGACCAGACCAATACCCACACGGCAATTAAGCAATTGAAATCATTCACCGAGAGATACCCAGAAAGCGACAGCCTCGACCGCGCCAAGCAGCTGTTGGAAAACCTCAACGACAAACTGGAGGAAAAAGACTACAACATGTGCCAGCTTTTCTATAAAATGGAGAGTTACAACGCTGCCATCACCTCATTTGAGAACCTGCTGAAGAATTATCCGAACACGAAACACCGTGAGGAAATTCTTTACGATATGGCCAAAACCTACTACGACTATGCCGAAAACAGCGTTGCCGAAAAACAGCGCGAGCGTTACGAAGCCTGCATCGAAAGGTACAACACGCTTTCGTACCTCTATCCCGAAAGCAAGTACGTTCAGCAGTTGGAAGGCATCTCGGAGAAAGCAAGAAAGAAATTAGAAAACATACAATAAACGAAACAATGGATTTCAGAAAAATTAAAACCGAAACGACGGTTGTAACCCGTCAAAAAGACCAGTTCTATCGCGGAACAGGCAACATCTACGAAACCGTTGCCATCATGTCGAAAAGAGCAGACGAGATTGCTGCCGAAATGAAGGAAGAACTCACGCAAAAGATTGAAGAGTTCTCGACCAACACCAACGACAGCCTGGAAGAAGTGTTTGAAAACAGGGAACAAATCGAAATCGCAAAATTCTACGAACGTCTTCCGAAACCCACTTTGATTGCCGTTCACGAATTCCTGCACGACGAAATTTATTTCCGCAACCCTCACAAGGAAGTTCAGGACGAATTCTAAGTCACTCTGATAAACTCAAAAGAAGCACCGCCATTGGAAAAGTGACGGTGTTTTTTGTTATCTACGAAAAAAAATCACAAGGCATGTCCTGCCTTGTACGAACAAGTCAAATAACTGTTGTTCTCGTAATACATTGAACTGCGGTAATTGTCAATTTTCAGTGCAAGCCAAGAATCATATACAGAAATCAGCACTTTGATTGAATCCATTCCGCTTTCTTCGGCAATCGAACCAATAAGACGGCTGTAGACCTTTCCCATATCCCAAAATGTCGGCAGACTAATATCACCCAAATTGACAGTATTGTCATATTGACCAACCGCAATATCATGTCTTTCAATTAATTCAGTAGCGATTTTTTCAATGTTTTCGCAATGATAAACATCAGCAAAATCATAGATATGCCTTAATTTCTTTTCTCCTATAGCATTGACGACTACCGAACGAGGATTCTTGGTCATCCGCCCTATGTATTCTATCAGCGAGCAAAGATAAAACAAGTTTCTCAATTGTTCAGATGTCTTTTCATTCTTCATAAGCACATTCCTCCGATGAAATGAAAGTCAAAGTTTCCAATCCTTTTTCGGTGCAAAAACAAATCTGATGCGTCGGATATCTGAATTTTGCCAAAACCCAAAACTGTTCCCTTGAAATGACCCCACTGATAAAATCCGAAACATAATTATAAATCTGGTCATCAGCCATTGCTCCAATTACAATATCATGATTATGAGTCTTTCCCGCACGACAATCAGCCATGAAATCGAGCCATTCGTCCGATAATTCATCAAATTCAAGAACATCCAAATTTGGATTTGGTTCATATTCATATTTCGATAACACAGGCGTTTCATAGCGGTTCGCCCAACGCACAGCCTGTTTTTCAATCATCGTACAATAAAAGCCCTCGCCGAAATCCTTTGCAAAACGGCTTTTCACAATCAGAGGTTTTTCAACCGCCACATAACTGCCATGAAATATTGTCTGTTTCTTCATTCCGCAAAAATAAGAAAACAATTTGAAATGCTATTATCTTGAAAACAATTCACATAAAAAAACTCTTAGTTTTTGCCCAAGAAAAAGGAACCCACACACAAGAAAAACACTATATTTGCGTTTTCTTTCAAAACATTTAAAAATGAAGACAAGACTTATCAGATTCGTCATACTTTTTGTCGGCTTGTTTGCCGTTCAATCCATTAAGGCCCAAGAAATTAAGTGCGAAATCCGCATCAACTCCAACCAGATTGCAGGCACCGACAAATCCGTTTTCGAAAGTCTGCAAACCGCTTTGTACGAGTTCATCAACAACACCCGCTGGACCGACATCAATTTCAAGACCAACGAAAAGATTGAGTGCAGCATCGCCATCAACATCAAGGAAAAAGTCGACGACAACTTTTCCGGCGACCTCAACATTGTGTTGAGAAGACCAACCTACAAAGCCACCTACACCACCCCGATTTTCAATTACATCGACTCGCATTTCCTGTTCAGCTACATGGATGGCGAAGCTTTGGATTTCAGCACTACTTCGTTCAATTCCGATCTCACCGAGACCATCGGTTTCTACATTTACATGATGCTCGGCTACGAATTCGACACCTTCTCGCTTTACGGCGGCGAAAACTTCTACAAGATTGCTGAAAATGTGGTCAATATGGCACAAAACACCGATGAAGCCGGTTGGGTCTCCACAAAGAACCGCCAAAACCGCTACTGGCTGTGCGAAAACATGACAAACAGCGTGTATCAGCCTCTGCGTCAGTTCCTTTACGAATACCACCGTCTTGGTTTGGATGTCATGTCAGAAAAGCCGGAAGATGGACGCGCTGCCATTACCAAGTCATTGGAATATTTGCAAACCATCCACACGACCTATCCTACCTGCTATTATTTGCAACTGCTCATGGACACCAAACGTGATGAAATCATCAACGTTTACTCGCAAGCCCCACAGCAGGAAAAAACCCGTGTCGTCAACCTCCTGAAGGAAATCGACCCATCGCAATCAACGGCCTACGACGCTATCCTGCAAAACAACGGCAAGTACTAGTCATTGAATGGTTGAATCGTTTGAAGTTTATTTGTTTAATCGTTGAAAGTTTAAAGAATAATGCTATTTGAACTTTTTGAACATCTATTCTGAAAACTAAAAAGCAATAGTCCCAAACCCAAAAGGTAATGTTACAGCAGCTTCACATCAGCAATTACGCCCTTATCGAAAGCCTTTCCGTTGATTTTTCAGAAGGTTTTAGCGTCATCACAGGCGAAACCGGCGCAGGAAAATCTATTCTTTTAGGCGCTTTGGGATTTGTCCTCGGCGACCGTGCCGACACCAATGTGCTTTACGACAAGGATAAGAAATGCGTTGTGGAAGCATCATTTTCACTGAACGACGACTCGCTCAAACCGCTTTTTGAAGAAAACGACCTCGATTTTGAAACGGAATGTAGTTTTCGCAGGGAACTGAGTCCTACGAAAAAAACGCGTGCATTCATCAACGACACACCCGTTTCGTTGCAGACTATGAAAGAAATCGGGAGCCTGCTTGTCGATATTCACTCGCAGCACGACTCTCTCCTACTCACCGATGCCAACTTCCAGTTGCGGCTGTTGGACGAAATCGCGCAAGACCAAGAAACCTTATCATCTTATAAATCAAAATACTCCGAATTCAACACCTGCAAACGGAAGTTGCAGGAATTGAAAGACATGGCGGAAAAGAATGCCGCTGAAAACGATTTCCTCAAATTCCAATACGAAGAACTTGAAAAGGCGCAGCTCAAGGAAGGCGAATATGCCGAAATCGAACAGACGCTTCAAGTGATGGAGAATTCCGAGGAAATCAAAAATCTGTTAGTCGGCGCCAATGCTTTATTGGAAAATTCGGAGACTGCCATTCTGCCGCAAATCAGCGATTTATCGGCTTCACTCAGCCGGTTGGAGCAATTACTGCCCGCCACACAAGGCATGAGCGAACGCATCGAAAGCCTGAAAATCGAGCTGAAAGACATTGCCTACGACCTCGACCGCATGGAAGGCGACACCCAATTTGACGAAGAGCAACTGCAAACCCTTCAAGAGCGCCTCGACCTGCTCAACCGCATCATGATGAAGCACCGCATCAACGATTTTAATGAGCTGATACGTTTCAAGAATGAATTGGCTGAAAAAGTCAATGCCTACGAAAACATCGACCAGGAAATTGCCAAAGCAGAAAAAGCACTGCAAACCAGCGAAAAAGAGCTTAGAAGATTAGCCGACAACCTTCATGTCATACGGCAAAAGGCCTCAACCGATTTTGAGAACCGCGTCACGGATTTAGTCAGACAGTTAGCCATGCCGCATGCTGTTTTCAAAGTTGCCGTGGAACCGACAGACACATTCAACGCCAACGGAACCGATGAAATCCGTTTCCTTTTCTCTGCCAACAAAGGCATAGAAGTCAACGACATTGACCGCGTTGCTTCGGGCGGCGAATTGTCGAGGCTCATGCTTTCCATCAAGAGTGTGGTCTCGCAATACAACTACATTCCGACGCTCATTTTCGATGAAATCGACACGGGCGTTTCGGGTGAAGTGGCCGCAAAAATCGGTAGCATCATGCAACAGATGGGACATTCCTTGCAACTGATTGCCATCACGCATTTGCCTCAGGTGGCCAGCAAAGCCTTGCATCATTTCTTCATTTTCAAAGACAACAACGGAGAAAAAACCAAATCGAACATCAAGACTTTGCAAGCCGAAGAACGCATCACGGAAATTGCCAAGATGCTCAGCAACGACAAGATAACACCCGAAGCCATTAAGGCTGCGGAAGTTTTGCTGAATTAAGAAATCTCAAACAATTACAAATCAGCGTTTTCGACGAGAATGAAATGATCCTTGTCGTTTTCCTTTTTCACGTATGCTTGGTCGTAAACCACATAATAGACCGAACCAGTTTTTGTGATGTAGATATGCGTGAAATACTTGAAATCGAAGCCTTTTTCATCCAACTGTTGCTTGCTGACGAAAGCCTTTCCCTTGGGATTCAGTTCTTTCAAGATGTTGTAGTTTCTCGAAAGAATGGCATTGATATTCCTGACCAGATTGGTCTGCTGGTGATTCTTTTCGTAGTTGTAGCTGTTGCGGCACGAGTCGCAGCAGAATTTCTTATCCAAGCGGCCTAAAATCGGCTCACCGCAATACAAGCATTTCCTTTGTTCTTCCATAGCGCGTTGTCTTTTAGAGTTTTCGATTTGCAAATATAGCAACTTGAGGAATACCAGACGATGAAAATTTTACGAAATTGAAGAGATATATCAATTTTTGCTTTCGCATTCATCCTCAACATCAACGGATTAGCATCAATACGCCATTCCAAACATCCACAGCGGAATGATGTTTTCGTAGGCATATTCGATGTCGTCTTTTACGACAAATGCGTTGGGCGTGTCTTTGATTTGCCTTTTGGTTTTGTTTTTGCCGCCAATTTCAAATGTTATGCCGTTGATTTCAAAATCTGAAACAGCGGAAGCTGTAACTTCATATTTTTCCTTCATAAGGCTTAAAAAGAGTGTTTCCCGCATATTGCCAATATCTGGCAAAGTGTCTGATAATGCGTAAGCTATGTTCGTATTGTTGAGGTACAGTTTTTCTATCTTTTGCAAGATTTTTATCCCCGAAGCCTTTGTCCGCAAGGCTGTGATGAGTTTCGCTTTTTCAAGATATTCCACATATTCCGGTAAAGTGTTGCGGCTGATGTCCAAATCACGCTCCAATTCGGAATAATTAGGTTTGTACGGCACGTTTTGCGCCAGAATATACATGAGTTTCTTTAGCTTCGATGACGATGCTATCGTCATTTCAGCATATTTCGGAATATCATTTTCCACGGTTATCATGACGACTTGCTTCAGGCGTTGCAGAAATTCCGGTTCGTTGAAAAACGGATAATAACCGATGCGAAGATAATCCTTGAAATATTTCAAAGGGCGTTCCTCACCGTATGGAAAATCGACATTTCCGTGCAGTATTTCATCTAAATTTGATGGTTTCAGGTTCCATCCTTGGGAAAGATTGAGATACTCGCGAAATGACAATCCTGGCATGTGATATTCCAAAGCACGTCTGCTCAAATCGGCACCGCCTTTCTCCAAATCCAATATTGAACTGCCCGAATAAACGATATGCAAGGTTGGTAGTTGGTCGTATATCTGTTTGATTTCCAATGACCAACCTTTGTATTTGTGGATTTCATCAATATAAAGGAACTTACCGCCTTTTGAAAAAAATTCGTAAGCCAAATCAAAAAGACGATGCGTGCTGAAATAGAAATCATCAGCTTGCACATATAGTGTCTCGTCAATCGGATTTTCCCGTTTTATATGTTGCAGCATCAAAGTTGATTTGCCGACACCTCTTGGCCCTAAAATGCCAATCAGCCGACTGTTCCAATTGATGGCTTCATGAAACGACCTGAAAAATTTCATCGGGGCCAATTCCAGCATGACGCGAAACGATTTGAATAGACTTTGCATGATATTTACGTTTTTATGCTGCAAAAATACATAAATTGCATGATATAATATGCAAATATTATAAAAATTGCACTAAAAATAATGCAATTTTGATTAAAAACTGCATTATGGATTAAGCAAAAGCAAAGGAAGTTGATGGAAAAGATTTAGAGATACACGGTCTTATGTTTTTAAATTCCAACGAATTTCCAAAATTTTACAGTGAAAGATTATCGAATTCGTAATTTTTATCATCACTAATTATTTCTTCAAGTAATCCGAAAAGAGAATTGTTATATTTATCAAGATCATTTTCATTTATTTTTCCCAATCCCATAAGAGTTCCGTATTTGATTCTTTCAAATTCTTCGCTCGTCGGTTCAGTCCATTCAAAATAATCATTTAACATGGGACAATATTTTGTTTTTCCGTCAACAATTTGGACAGGAATAACAATATTATCATATATTGAACGTGGAAAATTAAAATCTTTGTTTAAATGTACTGACGAATAAATAATTCCCATTAAAGGTTCTCCTTTGATTTTAACATCACTAGGGAAAAGACATTCCATAATCAATTGAGGAATAGTGTATTCCACCTTATATATATTATTGGGGTCATCTACTTTTATCATACATGCAATAATAAAAGGCATTATTTCTAATTTCTGATCCAAGTATACATCTTCTCCCCATTCTTTTGCATCTGGGAAACGGAGAGACAGTAC
Source organism: Candidatus Limimorpha sp. (assembly GCF_056203535.1). Taxonomy (NCBI): domain Bacteria; kingdom Pseudomonadati; phylum Bacteroidota; class Bacteroidia; order Bacteroidales; genus Candidatus Limimorpha; species Candidatus Limimorpha sp. The sequence continues at coordinate 56,230 of NZ_JBADWU010000024.1, forward strand.
TCTCATGTTTTTTTCAGTTTTAAAACAACTAAACATGCAATTGTCAAGTGACGGTCTGTTCATTTCTTCCCAACATGCGGCAAGACTCTTACCGAGATATAAACATGGGTATCCAGGCATACTATACCGTTGAGTGGAAACCAAGCCGCGCTTATTTAGTGGAATATGGAACAAGTCTTTTCTTGTAAATCTTTCTTTCTTTTCATTTGTACGCATTCGATAAAAAATAGTTCCTTCTTTAATAGGTTCTGTAAAAAGAGGTTTTGCACAAAGATTTGAATACATGTTCCTTGACGCCTCAGCATGTTTGCCTTTAGATACAAGATCAACAGTATTAAGAATTTTCTGGTTCGTGTTTTTGATATTGTCTATTGCTTTTCCAAGTTTTTCTTTTGTCAAATTTGCGTCTTCATCAACTTCAGAAATCCAACTTTCAAATTGCCCAAGTGCTTCCCCAAGAACATCTTTAAATGTTTTTTCTTTTGGGTGTTCTACAGGTATCATTTCACTAATTCTATTATATAATTCTCTTCTGTCCATATCAAATTTAATGTGTTATTACTTAATTTAGAAAACGGGGGCAAAACCAAAAGGTCTTGCCCCGTTTTAATTATCGAAATATCAGTGGCTTATTCCACAATCATCTTTTGTGTCATGCTCACTGAATTTGAGGAAATGGTCACGAAATACATGCCTTTTTCAATGCCTTCCAAATTGATTTCGGTGCGACCATTGCCTTGGGCTTGGTAAACCATTTGGCCGAGGCTGTTATAGATGGCAATCTCGCAAGCCTCATTAGGCAGTTCGATACTGAAGTTGCCTTTGTTCGGGTTAGGATAAACGACTGTGCTACAGATATTTTCTTCAACATTTGTAATGACTGTAGTTGGTGGGAAGACCACATTGTCAATCCAGGCGCAGTCGCTGCCGCTGTCCATGGCAACATCTTTCGAATAACTCCATTTCAATTCGTGCGTGCCTGCGGTGATGGCGTATGTTTCTTGGCTCCATGCCACTTCGCCTGACCAGTTGCCTTTTTCCTGACCATCGATGTAGAAAAACAGTTTGTCGTAATTGGCTTCCGACGACACCTTTTTATAAAAACTGATTTCGGTGTTCATGGCCGTTGTGATTTCGATGCTGAGTTCCACTTTCTGGTTGCTATTGATGTCGCCTGATTTGGCGCAATAATCGCCTTCAAATGGATTTTCGGAAACCACTCTCCAAGGATTCGTGTAACCGTTGAGGCTCCAGTCGAAACTGCTGAAATCGCCTGTTTCAAAGCCTTCGGTGACATTGCCCAATGGAAGCACTTCGCTGTATTCGAGTTCGTAATTGCCTGATGTAACGGTGATGATGAAATTGTAGGCCACGCCCAGTTCGGCATCATCGGCAACGGTGAAGGTGAAGTCTGCATTGAAAATGCCGTTAGCTTCGACATTGCCGATATTGAAAGCGGTTTGGCTGGCTGCAACTTCGTCAGGAGGCAAAATGTGCATTGTGGTTGAAGGTGCCATGCTGCCGCCGTTATTGATGCCATTGATATGCAAGGTGACAGTTTCGCCAGGTTCGATGCAACCATTGTTGTTGCCTTCCGAATCATCGACAGTGATTTCGGCGATAGCGAAATCAGGGGCATACAGAGTCAGGTTGAATTTGCTTTGCCATGTGTCGGTACCATCGGTGCAGGTCAGGATGAACTGGACTTGGGTGTCGTTTGGCACGGCATCGCTGATGGTCACGCTGAAAGCATTTTCAATGTCCAAGGTTGCACCGCCATCAATGCTGCTGATGGTTTCAGTGCCATCGATGATGGTAACGTATTCTGAATCAGTGCTAATAGTCGCAGTGACATTTGCAGCATCAACTTGACCGACGTTCTTGAATTGCATGTTCAGTCCAAGGGTTTCACCAAAGTCGGCCTGACCGTTTTCATCGTTGATGGCGAAATCGTTATAGATGACGTAAGCGCAATCGCCTGGCAATGTGATGACTGGCAAAGTGGTCGGCCAAGCATCGCAACCGGTAACAATGAGACTCATTTCGCCAACGAAATCAATAGGTTCGGCAAATGTGATTTCAGCCACGCCGTTTTCGTTGGTATTGGCGGTGCCAATCAGGTCTTCGCCGTGGAAGAGGCTGCAACGGAAATTGAAAAGTCTATTGCCGTTGCCATCGGTTACGGTGACGGTAGTGTTGGCAATGCCAACGAGCAGTTCGGAAGTGTAATCCACTTCAGGCGTGAAAGGCTCATCGTGCCAAGGACTGACGGCCACATCGCCCATGATGTTCAGATCGTAGAAATTCCAACGCAAGGCATTTTCTTCCCACTGACCAGGAGCATTGACCCATGGTGCGGTCTGGCATTTTGCCTCTCTCATGGCCAAGCCGGCGTATGGGATGCGCTCGTGGAAGAAAGCATCTTCAGTCTCGCGGTGCAAGTGTGCGGCAGGACCTTCGGTCTGACCTTCGTTAAACCAACCGTAACGTGAGTTACCGAAAGTAGCAACGGCGAAATTGGCGATTTGCGTCATCTTTTCAAGGATGCAGTTGTCGGTGAAGTCGCCGCAAATGCAACCCGAAGTGTGGAAGAAAGTATAGTTGTGGTCAACGCCATTGGCGGCGCTGAAATTGTTGTCGGTGATGTCGCTGTTGTACCAGCCAGCAACATAATTCGTGTTGGCGTGTCCGTCGTGATGCACATAGCCCTTTCCTTCGTTGATGGCGTTCCTCAGGCGTGAACCGCTCCAGTTGCCTTCTTCTTCGTAAAGGCGTGTAAATTCGTAGTTTTCAGGGATGCCAAAGGTGGTGTAGCCGTTGTCATCGCGTTCACCGATAAGCAGTTCAAGGTATTGGCTGCCATTGGTTTCAGGGCCATCGTAAAGATGTTCACCGCCCAAGATGATATTGTGAAATTCGCCAAGGACAGGTTCGCTTTGATAGGTCAAAGTCTTGTGCATGATGTTGTTCAGTTCGCTCTGCGTATCGAAGCACATGCGGCCAATGCCGAGTTCGGGCAGCAGGTCGTCTTCACCGATTTCGCCCCATCTGTTGTTGCCGTTGTCGTTCCAGTTGCCGTCCAAGGCAGCATAATAAAGGTCGGAAGGGATGTCGTTGTCGGTTTGGTGGCTTCCGCCAGAGAGCACGTCGCAATAAAATCCACGATATGGGATGTCGGGCACATCGCCAGCCAGGTTCACCATGATGATACCGTTGTTTTCGTATTCCTGAATGATGTAGTTGCGGATTTTTTCAGGATTGTCGACGCCTGTCATGCTGCTGTAAATGTCTTCAACGGCAACGATTTGCGAGCGCAAGCCACGGGCGAGGTAGAAATTGCGGTATTCTTCAAATTGGTCAATCCATTGTTGCTTGGCGATGATGAGCAGTTCATAACCACTTATGGTTCTGCCTTTCGCATTGTAATTCTGCAACATCTCAGGGTTCTGTGCCAATCGTTTTGCGTTGTTCACATTGTTGGCATTGAGCCAAAGCATATTGCTGTTATCTTTCTTCAAGGCGGTCACTTTCACCTTGACATTGGCGGTGGTGGCATACATCACTTTGCCTTCCGCCGGATTGTATTGAACGGGTGAAATGGCTGAAAATGCGAAGCCGATGCCATTCATATAATAGGTGCTGACTTCGCCGAAAGATTGAGCCGGATAAATTGCCTTTGAATTGTAAATGGCTTCATCCTTAACGAATTGCGTGCGCTCCGGATTGGAATAGGTGCGGGCAGACTGATAAGGATAGAGGCTGAAGTTGCCGTCCATTTCCACGAAATCGGAGAGTTCCACTTCGATGGACTCGGCTTCGGTGCCTTGTGGCAGCATCAGGCTGACGCTTTGCCAAGGCAATGAGGGCTGCCCTGCCAATGCCGACTGCATACAGTCCTTAAACTGAATCTGGTCGTAACCCATAATGTGCGTTACATTAGGCAGACCGAAATGATAGGTCATTTCAACGGTTTGTGCCATTGAAAAAATGCAAACCATTGAAAGAATGAAAGTTAAACTTAATTTTTTCATAGTATTAAAATGATATTAGCTGTTCAAATATTTATGTTTGAAAGTCTTGCGATTTCTTCCTTGATTTCATCAACGACTTCAATGTTGGCAATGACTTTTTTATTATTTACTTTTTCAGAATAAATGTAGAATACTATACCGCCATATTGCTTCTTGAATTTTTCATGCGTTTTGGCTTGAAGTGCGTATTCCTTATGAATTTCCGGAATCTGAAGATGATTGTTTATAGGCTTGATTTGCAGCCCGATATGGTTCTCTCCAATCTTGATATAGAAATCAACATTATAGAGTCTGTCCCATTCGTCAGGGGCGGCTAAGATTTCTTGGTTTAAAAGAACTGCCAACTGGCCGTAAATTGTCTGTATTTCAGTATTGTAGCCTTCGTATGTTCTATTAATTACAAGTTCTTTCATGTAATCGATGCAGTCTTGTTCGGTAATGCTTTCGACTTCCATAATTTTAGCATAGAGTTTTTTACCTAATTCTTCAATGTATTGTAAATGAGCGGTATTTTCCATCCTCTGATATTTTGCTGCAAAGTTACAAAAAAAAGGCTCGGCGTTTCATTTCGCAAAGCCTTTTTGAAAAATCACGATGTCTTTAATTCATGTTTGTTTTCCAAACTTTTTGTTACCTTTGCGCAAAATTACCAATCTATGATTAGAAAGTTTTTTTCCATGGCTTTGATAGCCGCCGTTTTATGCGTTTTTTCGGCTTGCAAAGAAAAGCATTCGGCAAAATACGCCGAAATGGAAGCTGATATTCAAACAGTTGAACAGCAGATTTCCGAAACCAACGATTGTGATGAATTGCAGCTTGTTTATTTTGGCATCCTCGGCTTGCGTTCCGACCTTACTTTGCCAGAAGAGGAAGGCGGCCTTGCCGAAACGGAGTTTGAGGAAATCAGCAACAAGATCAACGACCTTGAGGTGATGCTGAAAACCAAAACCCAACAACTCGATTGCTTCAACAACGACAGTATCAACGATGTGCTTGATACTATGGAAAGCGAAGAGTTTGAGGATTACAACGTGTTGTAAATCAATACTCCTGAAATCATCCAGTGACTGAAACTTTCGCCTTCGTCAGCTCCTTGCGGGATGGCGATGCGAAGGGTGTGTTTGCCTGGTTTCAAGTCTTTCAAATCGAAATAGGCGGGATTGGTTGCCGTGCCTGGGCACCAGCCTGAACGGGAATAGTCGGACGACGAAACGCCGTTCCAGAAGTTGCCCGAAACAGGATTCTGCTCTCTAAATGTCGCGCAATCGCAACGCCAAGGCGTGTGCGTGAAACGCTTTTCTCCATCAATGAAAATCGTGTTTTCCTTCGGATTGAATTCATCGCCGTTGTCCCAGCCGCCGTGTCCCGTACTGATGTAACGCAGACGAAGATCTGTGGCATTTTCGGGTACATCGAATTTCACTTCCAAAGTGTCGGTCAGGAAAAGCCTGCCATAGTTTTGTCCGGCCATTTCCATCACGTTGCAAGTGTTGAATAGCGGAATGCTGTGATGTTTTCCTGAATTTGCAGTCCATTCATAATCACCAGGATAGGCAAGGATATCTAAAGTGATTTTGTGACCGCCGCCATCGTAGTTTCCGATGAAGGCGCCAATCAGCACGTCGCCGCAAAGATGGTCGTTGAGTTCGGTGATTTCCATCTTGTAATGGTTTTCATCAGCCCAATCCAAGCCATCTATTTTCACTCTTTCATTGAAAAATCCAGCCCCAAAGGATGTGAAGAAACGCACCAGTTCAATGGGTGGCAGATAGTCGTCTTCGGCCTTGATGCCCTGGTATTTTTTGCCATCTTTTCCCGTGAAAACGGGCAAGGCTTCAATGCCGTTTTGCAAACCATCCAGCAGACTTTTGGCCTTGTCGGTCGGGATAATGAAAACCGATGCGGTGCGGTCGTAAGCATCGCCATTGGAGCGTTGCCTGATGTCGGCAAACAGTTGGTAATGCTCTGGAATTTCAGGAAGTTTTACCCGTTTTACAATCACCGAACCGCTTGAAAAATGAATGGCGGTATCGAAAGGCAATTCTTCTTTAAAATTCTCATACTCAGCGAAATTGATTTGGTCGTCATTGAAAATCGGAAAGCGCATCACGAGTCTGTCCTTGCGGATTTGGCTCATTTGCCGTCCGCTGATGCGTTTGCCCATTTCGGCAGGCAACAGCGTTTTTGCAATGGCTTTATCCTTCTTGATTTCCGTGAGGTCGGTCAGATAGGAACCGTTCCGCGCACAACGCACCATGACACCATTCAGTTTGCCCAAACCCGGCATAGGGGTGGCATCGAAACCGAACTTTTCCGTCATCCAGATTTCAATGGTGTTTGAGTTGATGCTGGTCTTGTATTTCGTGCAGGAGTAGCCTAAAACGTTTTCTTTCCCTTCGTTGCTAAAATCTGTTGAATCAAGATGATAGCAACTCGAATAAATGCTGTCGGTGTATTGTAATAAGGTGTAGACCGAATCGACGGAGAAATCGACGTAGGTTACGCTTTCGGCATAACCAAGAATTGGATTTTGCACCTTGTCACTGAGGCTCTTAATCTCGATGCAATTGCCCGATTGCAGGATTTGTGTGATGGATTTTTCGCTGTCTTCAACGCCTTTGGCGTAGGAAGTGTAGGTGAGGCGGTATTGCGCTTTTGCGGCAATGACACTGATTGTGAGAAGGATAAGAATAAAATGCTTTTTCATTGGACTCAAATTTTGGCAAAAATAAGAAAAATGGCGTTTTGACTGAATAATTGGGGGAATTATATATGATGCACAAGCGGGAAAATGAAAAAGAAATCAAGAAACAACCATATTTAAAACACACAGCATTATATTTTCAGTTAAGATTTTCAAATGGATTTTCAGTTAGGATTTTGAGGGCTTTGCCCGACCTTAAAGAAAAGAATCGTAGAAACATTTTCAGAGAGATTTTCAGTTAGGATTTTTGTTGGAGATTTTTTCAAAATCCTGCTAAAAATCTACACTGAAAATCCTACTGAAAATAAGCGAACGCATTTCGATATTTGGGGTCGCTTTGCTCAAAATCCTTACAAAAAATCCTACTAAAAATCTAAACTGATTTGGACTGCAACGCTATTTTTTCTGTTGTGATATTGTTGCCATATTTTTTATGGTGTAGACTAAAGAATCGCTTCGTAGTTTGAAAGTTCTGTATGAATGATAATAGACGAAATAGCAACCTGTTTAAATCATAAACGCTGGAAATGTGCTAAGATTTCAAAGAAGAAACCATGATTTCCATTTTAAAAGCATTATTTTTGCAGCAAATTTCAAGGAAAAATGATAGTCTGCATAGCCGAAAAGCCCAGCGTGGCGAAAGATATTGCCAAGGTGATTGGCGCCAACACCGCCCATGAAGGCTACATGGAAGGCAATGGCTATCAGGTGACTTGGACTTTCGGCCACCTCTGCACCTTGAAGGAACCGCACGACTACACGCCGATGTGGAAAGCGTGGACGATGATGCGTCTGCCGATGATTCCGCCGCGTTTCGGCATCAAGCTAATTGCCGACAAAGGCGTTGAAAAGCAGTTCAAAATCATTGAAAACCTCTTCCAAAAGGCCGACAGCATCATCAACTGCGGTGATGCCGGACAAGAAGGCGAACTGATTCAGCGCTGGGTGATGCAGAAAGCCAATGCGAAATGCCCCGTGCAGCGTCTTTGGATTTCATCGTTGACGGAAGAGGCTATCCGTGAGGGATTTAAGAACCTGAAACCGCAAGCGGATTACCAACGGCTTTATGAAGCCGGACTCTCGCGCGCCATCGGCGACTGGCTCTTGGGCATGAACGCAACGCGCCTTTACACCTTAAAATATGGTCAGAACCGTCAGGTTCTTTCCATTGGCCGTGTGCAAACCCCGACTTTGGCCTTGATTGTGAACCGCTATTGGGAAATCCAGAATTTCAAGCCGGAAGCCTATTGGGTGTTGTCAACAATTTACCGCGATACGGTTTTCACTGCCACAAAAGGCAAATACGGCTCGGTTGAAGAAGGTCAGAAGGATTTGCAAGCCATTCAGGGAAAAGATTTTACAGTCACCGACATCTCTCAAAAGGAAGGCAAGGAAGCGCCGCCGCGCTTGTTCGACTTGACCTCGCTGCAAGTGGAATGTAACAAGAAATATGGTTTCAGTGCCGACCAGACCTTGCAGACCATCCAAAGCCTCTACGAAAAGAAATACACCACCTATCCGCGTGTCGATACCACTTATTTGAGTGATGACATTTATCCGAAATGTCCGGACATTCTGCAAGGACTTCAGTCGTATTCGGAATTGACAGCACCATTGGCGGGAAAGAAATTGCCCAAGTCGAAGAAAGTGTTCGACAGCAGCAAAGTCACTGACCACCATGCCATTATACCGACGGGCGTGCAGCCGCAAGGTTTGTCGTTTGCCGAAGAAAAGGTCTACGATGAGGTCTGCCGTCATTTCATTGCCGTCTTTTATCCCGATTGCGTGTTCTCCACAACAACAGTCATGGGAAAGGTTGAAGAAGTGGAGTTCAAGACTTTGGGCAAACAAATTCTACAACCTGGCTGGAGAACGGTCATCAAGCCTGAGAAAAACGAAGATAAAGAGAATGTTTCGAACCAGACTTCAGAAAACGGGGAGGAGAAAGTTGAAGAGAAAGTGCTACCCAATTTCGTGAAAAGCGAACATGGTTCGCATGAACCTCAATTGGCCGAAAAATGGACTTCGCCGCCCAAGCCTTACACCGAGGCAACCTTGCTCCGCGCCATGGAAACGGCCGGAAAACTGGTCGATGACGAGTCGTTGCGCGAAGTGATGAAAGAAAACGGCATCGGTCGTCCATCGACGCGAGCTGCCATCATCGAAACGCTTTTCAAGCGACAGTATATCAGAAAGATGCGTAAAAGCCTCGAACCGACACAAACCGGCATCGAACTCATTAGCCTGATTCACGAGGATTTGCTGAAAAGTGCCGAACTAACGGGCATCTGGGAAAAGAAACTGCGTGAAATCGAGCAGAATAAATACGAAGCCCGACAGTTTTTGGAGGAATTGAAGCAGATGGTCACGGAAATCGTGACGACGGTGATTGCCGACACAAGCAACCGCCGCGTGGCAGCTGCGCCTACCGAAGAAAAGAAGGCGAAAAGCGCACCCAAGACACCGCGCCAAACCAAGCCCAAAGCCACCAAACCGAAACCCGAAATCGTGGAAGGTGCCGTCTGTCCGTTGTGCGGCAAAGGCCATATCATTAAAGGCAAGACCGCTTTTGGCTGTTCTGAATGGAAAAACGGCTGTTCATTCAGGAAACCATTTGATTGACAAAAGTTGAAGATGGATGATTAGTAATGAGTTATAAATTAATGGTTATAGGTTTCTATTTGATAGACTTGTCGAAGCATTGATTATTGGTTTTCAACACAAATTATCACAAATTGGCCATAAATCATTCATTAATTTATTTTCTTTCAATGTTTTGCAGTTATTTTGCAATATGCATAGCGGTTTGCCGCCAACATCGTCCAACACGAACAAAAATCGGTGATAGATTTGTGTAAGATTTATGTCCCCAAAAAAATCTCCACATATCACGAGCACTGCTTTCTAAAAAAAAGACACACGCAATACGCGGAGATAAGACCGTTTGAATTTACATTCCGAAAATCACAGAATTGCCATATCAGGCACTTCGTCGGAATCGTAATAGCCTTTGGCAAGTTTTTCTTTCACTTCGGCGAAAGCCTTTAAGGTATATTCCACGTCTTCCATGCTGTGTGCGGCGGTTGGAATGATGCGGAAAATAATCATTCCCTTGGGGATGACAGGATAAGTCACCACCGAGCAGAAAATGCGATAGTTTTCACGCAAATCCATAGCGATGTTAGTTGCCTGAGCCACATCGCCTTGCACATGGACCGGGGTCACGCAAGCCTCGGCAGGACCGATATCAAAACCTAAGTCGCGGAATCCTTTTTGCAAGGCACGCGTCACCTTCCAAAGCTGTGTACGCAGCTGGTCGCCCTCGGCACTACGGATAATTTCCAAACGCTTCTCGCAACCGTAAACAATAGCTAATGGCAGCGACTTGGCATACATCTGTGAACGCATGTTATAACGCAGATAATCTATGATATACTTAGGCCCCGCAACGAAACCGCCAATGATGGCCATTGCCTTTGCGTAGGCACCAATATACAAATCGATATCGTCCATCACGCCGAAATACTCCGACGTGCCACGGCCATTCGGTCCCATCACGCCAAAACCGTGGGCATCATCGATGAGAATCCTGAACTGGTATTTTTTCTTCAAGGCGACAATGCCCGCCAAATCGCCCAAAGCGCCAGTCATGCCGTATACGCCCTCGGTGATGACCAAAATACCGCCGCCGGTTTCCTTCACCACCTCCGTAGCCGCTTTCAGCTTCTGTTCCAAACTGGCCATGTCGTTATGCCTGAAAGAGAACGACTTACCAATATGCAGACGCTTTCCATCTTGCAGACAGGCATGAATTTCAGCATCAAAAACCAAAACATCGTGGCGCGACAGCAGCGCATCAAGTGTCGAGACAATGCCCTGATAACCGAAATTGAAAAGATAGGCGGCTTCCTTTTTCTCGAAATCGGCCAATTCCTTTTCAAAATGTTCGTGCATTCGGGTATGACCGCTCATCATGCGAGCGCCCATCGGGGCGGCAAGACCAAATTTTGCGGCTCCTTCCGCATCAACTCTGCGGATTTCAGGATGATTAGCCAAGCCCAAATAGTTGTTCAAGCTCCAGCAAAGCACTTCCTTGCCATTAAAAACCATGCGCGGGCCAAGCTCGCCTTCTAAACGCGGAAAAGAAAAATAGCCATCGGCATGTTCGCGATATTGCCCTATCGGACCGCCGGAATCCTTTGATATTCTTTCAAATATATCCATGTTTTTGTTGTTTAGTTGTTATTTGTTTATTCGTTTAATTGTTGCCTGCATGGATTGCTTAGTTGTTTAGTCGTTAAATTGTTGAACTGTTTATCTGTTGCCAATCCATACCTGTTTTCACGTCGCAAAAATAGTAAATATATTTATTATCAAAGCATTTACTCTGATTTTGTTTTTACACCTTATTAATAATAAACGTTCAGAAATAAACTGAAAAATAGGATTGCGAGGTTGCGAAACGATGGAACAGCGAAATTTGGCTTGCTGAACTTGCCGAAGCACCGCCAACTCGCGTTCTCGTGCTCTCATTTCCCCCACTCCAATTTTCCCATCTTTTTGTTGTAAAAACCAACGGTTTAGCTAAATTTTGGTAAATATATTTACTTTATATTGTCATACAATCATTTTATTTACTACTTTTGCCGCCGAAAATTTGGAAATAATAATTAAATCTTATCACAATGACAAACAGATTTCGTTTTATGATTGGAATGATGCTTTTAGCCATTCCATTGTGTATCAAAGCACAAGAGACAGAAAAACAGATTGACAGGACACCGAAAATTTCAGGGTTCGTGCAAGGACTTTATCAATTGGATGCCGACAATGATTTCACCTTGAAGAGCAACACATTCAGAATGCGTCGTGTGCGTATGTCAGTCGACGGCAATCTGAGCCAGCACGTTTCCTATAAGATTCAGGGCGACTGGGTTAGCTCCCCTATCCTCGTCGATGCCTACATCAAGATTAAGGCTTGCCCCGAATTTGCTGTTCAGGTCGGTCAGTTCAAGACACCTTTCACCCTCGAAAGCCCTATCAATCCCGTCAATCTTGAAATCTTCGATTACGGCGAAACGGTAAAAGCCCTCAGCGGCTACGACGACGTTTGCGGAGTGGGCAAACAAGGTCGCGACATCGGTGTGATGGCAACCGGCAGCCTGTTCAAACTCTACGACAAGGATTTTTCACTGATTGACTACAGCATCGGCGTTTTCAACGGCAACGGCATCAACATCACCGACAACAACAACCGTAAGGATATTGTCGGACGATTGGAATTGCACCCCGGAATGAAAGCCGTAACGCTCACTGGATCTTTTTACAGCGGAAAATACCACGATGAAATCGACCTCAAGCGCAACCGCTACAGCTTCGGCGCACAATACTGCGATAACGACTGGATGGTTCGCACCGAATATGTCGGCGGAGAAACAGGCAAAAAAGTCGCTAAAAATCAGGATGAACTGGAAGAGCTTCTTTATGGAGAAAACATTTTCAACAGCAACGGTTTTTATGCCGTGGCTGGTTACTGGTTCCATTTCGGAAGCGAAACGCATCCACAGAAAATCATGCCGGTTCTGCGCTTTGAACGCCTCGCAAAAGACACCGATGCCGATAACGACGTGACTTATTACACCGTCGGAATCAATTACTGGCCTTGGAAAAGCGTCAATTTCAAACTCGATTATTCATACGTTCAACATGAAAACAGCGACGATGCACACCGTTTCGCCGCCATTCTTTCCTATAAATTCTAAAATCTAAAGTCATGGGAAAAAACACAAATTGGTCAGACCTTTATAAAAAAGAAGACTGGCTGGCCTGCTGGTTAGGCTTCATCGTAATCGCCTTAGCCTGCGTTGCCGTCCTCACTGGATGGTTCGACTTTTCGGCTGCGAAATTCAGCACCTGGTACACATGGGAAGACGGAGGCACCTTTGCCGAATCAATGGGAACACAACTCAACGGTGCATTCTGGGGCAAACTGCTGCGCACCTTCTTGGTCTTAGGCATTTCGTTCACACTCGGCGTAAAACTGATGGGACAAAGCGTGAAAGATTACATCCCGGCATTCATCGGATTGTTCGTTATCTCACTGATTGTACGTTGGATAAGCGCAGAGTTTACACTGAACCGTTATCTTGAATGGGCATTCTGGGCATTGCTCATCGGCCTCATCATTTCCAACACGATTGGCACACCCGAATGGCTGAAACCTGCCGTAAAAACCGAGTTTTATATCAAGACAGGTTTGGTCATCATGGGCTTTTCGGTCTTGTTTTCCGACATTGCCAAATTCGGCCTTTATGGTCTCGGCATCGCCTGGATTGTGACGCCAATCGTCATCATTTTCATGTGGTGGTTGGGAACAAAGATCTTCAAAATCGACAATAAGCCGTTGGTAATCACCGTAGCAGCAGCGACCAGCGTTTGCGGAACAAGTGCCGCAATCGCAACGGGCGCAGCCGCCAAAGCCAAGAAAGAAGACCTTTCGGCAGCCATTTCAGTTTCCATCATTTTCACCATCCTGATGATGGTTTTCGAACCCATGATCATCAAATGGACCGGCATGAGCCAAATCATGGGCGGATCCCTCATCGGCGGCACCGTCGATAGCACGGGAGCCGTTGTGGTGGCAGGTACCGCACTTGGCGAAGAAGCACAGAAAGCCGCCGTTTTGGTGAAATCCATCCAAAACATTCTGATTGGTTTCATTGCATTCTTCGTCGCCGTTTTCTTTGCCACGAAAGTCGACAAGAACGGAAGCGAAAAAGTGGGAGCAAGCGAAATCTGGGTACGTTTCCCGAAATTCATCCTCGGTTTCTTCGCCGCTTCGTTGATTGCTTCATTCGTTATCCAGCCTGCTTTTGGAGCCGAAAAAGTCGGAGCCATCAACAAAGTGCTCGACCAATTCAAGAACTGGGCTTTCGTGCTCGCCTTCACCAGCATCGGGCTCGACACCAATTTCAAGGCCATCGCCAAACAGATGCAAGGCGGCAAAGTGCTCTGGCTTTACATCGTCGGACAACTTTTCAACATTGCGCTGACTTTCTTCGCAGTCTGGTTGTTATTATCCGGAGTAGTTTTCCCAATTCCAGAACTTTAACGATGACAAATTCACATAAAATATTCAAAGTCACGACTATCACAGTTGCCATTGTGACTGTGATAGTCGCCATCTACATTATGACCAACGGTTTAGGTCTTATCGACAGCCTCGATTTCGGTGCCGGAGCCTACTATTACGCCGACATTCCAAACTACGAAAAAATCGACAACGGATCCATTTATCAGGCTTCCGTTCCACGTTGGGTACACATCGTTTTGTTTCTCGCCTGGGGCTGGCTGATGTTCAGATTATGGAAATGGATCGACAAAAAATGTTAGAAAAATGAGCAAGAAATATCAAATTGTCTGCAAAAAATGCGGCAAAGTCATTGGCGACTTCAAGACATGGTTTGAGCAAGACCAGAAATGCGAATGTGGCTCAGCCTACGCAGAAGTTGAATATCAGGAAAATACGATTCCCGATTTTGAAAGACTTCCAAAAAACAAAAACGATTTCCAACACCTATATTTCGATTTCCTGCCATTGGAAAAAAAAGAAAACATCGTCACTTGCGGCGAAGGCCTCATTCCAATGGAACGCTGGGAAAACCTGGAAAAAGCGGCGAAGCAGCATGGCATTGATTGCGAAGTTTATGTTTACCGAAACGACCTGAACGGCGGTTCAGGCACATTCAAGGACATCAGTGCGGCACTGGCAGCCAGCGTTTTAAAGGAAAACGGCATTAAGGATTATTGCCTCGCCTCGACAGGTAATGCAGGCGTCGCCTTTGCTACCTATTTGGCCAAAGCCGGCATCAAATTCACTGAATTTGCACCTTCTTTCATCGACGATGGTTCGGTAAAAGCAATCCAAAACGCAGGACAAAACATTGTCATTTCAAAAGGCGGTTATGGCGATGCAAAATCAGAAGCAGCTGATTATCATAAAAATAACAAAGTTTTAATCAGTGGCGGCAACACCGACCCATTGCGCATTGAATCGAAACGCACCATGGTTTTTGAATGTTTGCGGCAATTAGGCAAAATGCCAACCGTTTATATGCAGGCCGTTGCAGGCGGCACAAGTCCGTTGGCTTTTGAAAAAGGCTTCAACGATTTGCAAAAAGCTGGCTGTAACGATTTAAAACTGCCAAGAATGCTTTTGGTTCAACAAGACGAATGCGACCCGATGGTGACGGCTTGGGAAAAGGCAAAAGCAAACGGCTTCCCGCAAGGTTGGGAACACGATTTTGAGGCGAAAAAAGGTATCAAGACACAAATCGGCATCCTTACGGCGGCCAACCCGGGCAATTATCCTTTGGTGGCACCGTTGGTCAGGAAAAGCGGCGGCGATTTCCTTCGCATCAAGGAATCGGAGCTGCCCAATTTCGGAAAAGAAATGTTGCAGGAAAAAGGCGTTCTGTTAGGGCCAGCCTCAATGGTCTGCTATGCCGGATTCCATAAAGCATTGGAAGAAGGCAAGATACACGACGGCGACCGTGTGTTGCTCAACACGGGAGAAGGTTGCGAAAGAGCCGAATGGTTCAGGAATGCCGTAGCCAAAATCATGGAATAACACTGATTTTTCAAGTAAATAACTTTTGATTTTTTTAATTTGTTAGTAGGGGCGCACAATTGTGCGCCCTTACATTTTGTGACAATTGTCCAATTGAAAATGAATCCGAAAAACCTCACACTCTCACCCGTCTCAAATCCAGCAAGTTAGTCGGATTGCTTCCCAAGCCTTCCACCCTTTTGTTGACGAAACGCAAAACCTCGTCGTAGAAAAGCGGTAGGATTGGTACGTCTTCCATCATTGTTACACCAATCTTCAATTGCTTCCGAACCGAACATCTGACGTATTGGTCAAATTACTGGATAAATCCACACATCCAACAGGATTTGCATCTCTTGTATTTTCATTGTCACGCAAATTTCCAAATAAGTTCCTGAAGAATTTCATCTTTCGGACTTTTTTATTGCATTATTCTGCATCCGTTGCCTTAACATTTATCTTTGGCCTAACAAAGAACAATATCTCTACCGTTGATTCAATCAATCGGACAATTTCATCCATTGGCTTGTATGCCATAGGAGATTCGCCGAGCGTTCCCTCACACACTGTGGTGGATCAGTCTTTTATTAAACTATAGCCAACTAATTTTGCTCACCTACTTAAAGGAGAAATCGGAAGTCATCCTGAACGCCCACAAAAAATGGAGCACGCAATTCATCGGGCTTTCGTTAGACGACATGTAACCTAAACGACGCCAAATTCACAAATGAAATTGCGCCAAATTCACAAATGAAATCGCGCCAAATTCATAAATGAAATCGCGCCAAATTCATAAATGAAATAAAAAAAACTGTACCTATTTCATTTATTATTACTACTTTTGCCGCATAATCAAGAATTGAGAAAATGAACACAAACAAGGAATACAGAAAACGCGTTTCAGACCAATTGCTAAAAGACCAATTAGAAGCAGCAGGAGGTGTGTTGATACAAGGTGCAAAATGGTGCGGAAAGACGACTACCGCCCTCCAGCAAGCACGGAGCGTCATCTACATGAACGACCCGATGAAAAGCGCCAACTACAAGCATCTGGCAGAGACAAACATCTCACTTTTGCTGGAAGGCGATACACCTCTCTTGATTGACGAATGGCAACTGACGCCTCAACTATGGGACGCTGCCCGCTACACCATCGACCAGCGAGGCATGACGGGGCAATTCATCTTCACAGGCTCGGCCGTTCCTGCCGACAGAAGCAGAATCACCCACACTGGCACCGGTCGGTTTGCATGGGTTACGATGCGCCCCATGTCGTTATGGGAATCATCAGAGAGCAACGGGGGCATCAGCCTTACATCCCTTTTCAATGGCGAGACGCAAGATTGCCGCGCCCCTGGTTACGACCTGAAGCATATTGCTTTCCTAACCTGCCGGGGAGGTTGGCCTGCCGCTCTGGACTTGAGCGAAAAAGCCTCGCTCAGACAAGCCTACAATTACATTGATGCCGTTTCAGAACAAGAAATATCCGATGTAGATGGCACACAACGCGACCCCGCATTGACCAAACGCTTGCTTAGAAGCTACGCCCGCCACCAAGGAACACAAGCTTCCGTGGCCTCAATCCTAAACGACATTCTGACCAACGAAAACGGTTCCACGACGGAAACGACCATCACTTCCTACCTGAAAGCCTTGGAAAAGATTTTTGTCATAGAGAACATGCCCGCCTGGAACCCTAACCTGCGGAGCAAAGCCGCCATTCGCACCAGCGACACCCGTTATTTCGTCGATCCGAGCGTTGCCGCAGCTGCTTTGCGCCTGGGGCCGTCCGACCTTATAGCAGACCTGAATACATTCGGCTTGCTTTTTGAGACCTTAGCGGCACGCGACCTTCGTGTATATGCCGATGCCCTGGACGGAGACGTATTCCACTATCGCGACAAGAACGGACTGGAATGCGATGCCGTGCTGCACCTTCGCAACGGACATTACGGGCTGATAGAAGTGAAAATCGGCGGCGAGAAATGGATCGAGCAAGGCGCAGAGAATCTAATGTCGCTCTCAAATATAATCAACACCGAGAAGATGTATGAGCCGAGTTTCATGATGGTCCTGACAGCCGTCGGTGATTATGCCTACCGACGCAAAGACGGCATTTATGTCGTGCCCATCACCTGCCTAAAACCTTAGCAGCCACGCCCTAACGATTCGCACCTCACGCACACGCTGTCGCTGATGCGGTTGCGCTTGCTGTTGACGAAGGCGAGATAGAGGTAGAAGCCCTCAGAGATGGCGTTCATCAGCAGGGTGCAGGTGGTGTCGCTTCGCACGACGGTGTTCAGCTCGTGCCCCTCGTAGTGGCCACTCAGGGGTTCGTAGAGCAGGCAGACGAGATGGTCGTCATCGCGCGACAAGGGTGTCGCCGTGTTGTCGCTCCAGGTGATGCGCAAGGTCTTGCCACACACCACTACGCTGGTCATTTCGGGCGGCGTCAGGCTCCCGTGGCAGACGCGCGCACGGCAAGGCTGCATGACGTTGTCGGCATCGAAGGCTCCGCTCAGGAGCCACGACACCAAAGCGTTGTAGCAGTTGCGCCTCCCCTCCTGCTCCACATAGAGCGACTTCAGGAAAGGATAGACTGGGGCGATGAAACGCTGGACGGCTTCCATTTTGGCAAGCTGTTGCTGTTGCGCCGGAGTCGGGTGAGACTTGCCGCGTGCAGGACGTGAGCGGAGATAGGTGCCGTTCTTACCTCTTACCGCTACTACGGGACCGATGAGTCCGAAGATTTCGTGTTCGTTGATAATCATGATGATAGTGTTTTTTTTGAGAAACAAATCTGAAATAAATCTTTAATAAATCTTTTTTCCCTTCCGACATCCCCCTAATCGGGGAGTATCGGTCCGCATCTTCGATGCCATTGGCTGCTACCGGCGCCGTGTTTGGGGCGTGGTCTTGTATTGCCTGATGTTGCGCTCGTCCAATCGCCTTGATTGGACGAGCTACGGACGAAGTATGGACAAGCATTGGACGAAGTAGGGAGCGGGTAGCAACCGGAGTCAGAGGAAAAGCTGGCCGAGCAGGCAGCTTTCGCTACGGCTGTGTTCGTGTTCGTCGATGAAGACGGCTTCGACATCATAGCGGCCTCTCAACTCACTGGGGAGATGATAGATGAACTTTCTGTCGCAACGCGCCGACAGGCTGTGGATGACTTTTGACTCTCCCGTTGACGATTGGGTGAGTTTGCAGGCGAAGAGATCGCGAGCTGAGGCGTTGCCGGCCTGGCTGTTGTCGTCCCAGCGGATGATGAGACGGTCGCGGTCCAAGGTGAGGATGGGGTTGCACAAGGGTGCGAGATTGGTTTTCATAAGCGTTGAATTTAAGGATTTTTACTGTGCAAAGATACACAACAAAACGCTGTTTGTCAAGTATTTGCAATCAATTTTGGTGGCGCATTGGGGTGCATTTCAAGGCAAAAGAAACGGAATGGGGCTTATGCCTGTCGACTCCACAAAAAAATTTGCATCTATATACTTTTAGACCCAAACAGCGAAAATATTTCGTGATAAATAAATGAAATACAAATTTTAGAACCTCAAACTGCTAAATCAGCTTGATTTACACTATTATCGATGTATGATAAGGTCAAAAAGTATATAATTGCCAAAAAAATTGGCTGTAGTATAATATATGACTGATTTATCTAAGATATAGAAAACTGATATAAGTAACACATTTACAAATATCTACAAAATATTACAAATAACGCTAATAATTCATTTCTTATCAACTTTTGTCTTGACACAAAAGTTGCAAAAAGTCAAGGGCAGGACAATCGGCCCAACGCACAGTCTGCCTAAGGACTTGATTTTCAAACATCATGTCATAAACGCAGATATATGAAAATCAAGTCCTTAGCCAGCCTTTTTTGCGGACGTTGCCCCGCCGTCCTGCCCATGGCCACCGCGCCCACCCCGAACAGGCTTTCAACCCTTCAGTCAGGACAATCTTTAGAAAGATGGTGGAAATCAAGGTGCCAACGAAATCAATAAAAATCAGTCTTTTATTAAACTAGAGCCAAAAAATTATTCAAATTCCGATTGACATTTTGAAGATAATTACTATCTTTGTCTGCCTCTTCATTGTATTATTGACCAAAGAAAGGAGATTAAATGTAACTAACTAAAAAACAACAACAAATTGTCATTTGACAGCTAAAAGAGGAGGTGAGCCATGTCATTTGTCATCAACATAAAAAAGAACAGTTTCAAAAGGGTTGAAGAGATCGAGGAGTTGCTACAGGGGATGCACCTATTCGATCGTATCTACAGCAAGGCTGTGGTTTATATTGAAAAGAATTGTCAGGACAGCGATTGCCCGATAATTGATGTCTTGTACCTTTCATCTGCAACGGCGAACTTCGTCATCAGAAATCCGCACCCGGAGCAGTATTTCAAGATGCTTACCGACGCCATCAGGCAAAATGCCGACGAGAAGATGCTTCCCGTTATCATTTACATTGCCAAATATCTGGTTGCCTTCAAACTGCAAAATCATGGCGAGGACAATAGGACCTTGAGTGAAATCAAGAACTTTCTCCATGAGAAGACCATCAACGACAAGTGGCTGTATGACCTTTGCGATCCTCCTGATTTCGAAAACTACCACAATTACGACTTTCACGACTTTGACGGCTGCATCACCGTGGAAGAGAATGTGGTTCCTCTGGCGGAGTGGAATGTGCAACCCGAGCTGAAAGTCCCGCTCAACCAGGCCCACCTGCTGTTAGATACGCTTAAAGCGAAAGACAAATTCGGCAACGACATGATTCGCGAAGACGATTTCAAGAAAGTCGTAGGGCTGTTCGACAACTTCATCATCAATGGAGTTGTGCCCGAATTGGAGGGAAAACTCATCAAGACCGGCTGGGATGCACAAAGCATCAAGGAAGTGTTTTACGACATCTACAAGATATACCCGTGGCGGAAGCTGTGTGAGAAAAACAATGCACGCAGATTCGTCACGTTCATGCACAGCGTGTTCGCCGCTTTCAACGGGATAGCGGAATCGACCACCTATCGCAAGTTCGCTGAAAAGCGGTCTTCGGAAGGCGCTGTCAAGGTTCAATGAGACGCTGATGCAAGTACCTCATCCATTTTTGCCAAGGCATAAAGCGGAACGACCGTAACATGTTTATCCCCACGATAATAGTCGCTGAAATTCTCTAACGAAACACGGACGGCTTCGGTAAGCTGTTTTTCATCCATGAAACCGAAAAGGCTTTTCCTGACTTTGACGGTTTTTTATAAAATTTTATTAAATTGTTGATTTTCAATATTATTTTACGACCCCCCAAGACTGAAATCACGTTGATTTATAGGATAGAGATACAGCTTATCGGAAGACAACCCTAACCAATTGATGCCGAATCAGAATTATAACAGTCAACTATTCGAATTGAAGCGGCTTCGCCGCATAATTGACCAAAATTGACGTAAATTGTCTTGGAAAAAAAGAATAAGCAAGAATAGCATGTTATTGGAAGACAATTATCGTCAATTAAACGTCAATTATATTCCAGATAATGATACATAACCTAATTTTCCTTTTTGAGTTTGACTCATAAAAAGGCTTGCGACCCCCAAAATCCGTATTTATTAATACATAAAACAATGATTTATAAATGATTGAAAAATTTCTAAAGGACGAGTGTCGAAGTCAGGAGCAGTCACTTGCCAGCCATTGACAGAAGCACCTCATTCATTTTTGCCAAGGCATAGAGTGGAACGACCGTAACATGTTTATCACCACGATAATAGTCGCTGAAATTCTCTAACGAAACACGGACGGCTTCGGTAAGCTGTTTTTCATCCATGAAACCGAAAAGGCTTTTCATGCCGCCCTGTGTTTCCGATTTGATTTCAACAGGCAGCACTTTCTGATTCCAGGCCATAAGATAATCCACTTCGGCATCCCCATCCTTGCTGAGCTTTTGCCAATAGAACAGCTCCCCTACCCTGATATTATCAGGATACTGAGTGCGAAGCAGCTCCATCCCCGCAATCATTTCCACAAGGTGACCTTTATTCACAAGGTCTTTCTCGGAACCGAGCAGGATTTGCTCCGTGACTTCACGGACACTGCCCAATTCGAGATTCAGCAGACGAAGCGCCAAACCGCTATCAACCAACAGATATTTCCTGAAATCAGCAGAAGCCTCGGCCGAAAGCGGAAGCCCTTTGCCGGAGGTGCGAGTCGTCGGGACGACGAGACCTGCCTGTTCCAGACAAGCCAACGCCGCTTTAACCTGCACACTACGGTACTCGCCTCTCACCTTTGAAAAGACAAATTTCACCCCCATCTGCATGACAACGGAATGAAGCGTCTCCCTCAACAATTGAGGATCAATCTTCTTTTTGTATTTCGCAAAGTCAGTTTCGTAGGCCGCAACGATATCATCCTGAATGGCAGCACATTTCAAATAATCATGTGTTTCAACCCAAATAGCGACAGCTTCGGGCATCCCACCGACCATGACATACCCTCTGAACAAATCGACCAATTTGGCATGAAGCACTTGTGAAACAGGCTTTTGCGGTGAAGCAGCATTTTTCGCTTCAAGCAAAGCCTTATGACCATTTGCCAGCAAAAACTCATCGAAAGTCATAGGATACATGAACAGCGAGCGAATGCGTCCGACTCCAAAAGTCGGAATGTCGGCCAAGACAAACTCAAGCAGCGAACCCGCCGCAACGACATGCAAAGACGGCAAATCCTCCTTAAAGAACCGCAACGACATGATGGCTTCCTGACACTCTTGGATTTCATCGAAGAAAACCAAGGTTTCATTAGCGACAATCGGGACACCAGAGACAGCAGCCATGTCGACAACAATTCTATTCACATCCAAATCCTGGCGAAACAACTCCTTATACTTCGGCTGTTTTTCAAAGTTAATTTCCAAGTAGTATTTGAATTGAGCCGAAAAATGCCTGACAGCCGACGACTTGCCGACCTGCCTTGCGCCACGAAGCAGCAAAGGCTTGTGATGTACATCGTTTTTCCATTCAATCAACGACTTATCTATAATTCTTGGATAATAGACACTCATTCTTCATCATTATTTTGGCTCTAATTTAGTTAATGACTGATTTTTTCTGTTATTACAATTATAGATTCCCGCCTACGCGGGAATGACGGACTGCCGCCGCATTTCTAACCTCTCACAATCTCCATTCCCGACCGAAGGGCGGGAATCTGCTCAAATTCTATTCGCTACAAAATCAGTCATCTGTTATACTACAGCCATTATTTTCCGACTGCAAAGATAAGCTTTTTGCTAAAATCGGAAGAAATAATTCTTTATTTTTTGCTAAAATCGGAAGAAATAATTCTTCATTTTTTGCTAAAATCGGAAGAAATTTGGCAACAATATACAATTTGACCTTTTTATAACCAAAACATTCAAAACCTACAAGACCTTTGTTTGTCAAGTTATGAATCTCGCAACCGCTCGATTCATACCATGCTGAGCATCGGAGATGCGGAGCCCGAAAAACAAATGCCTTCCGGACGCAGATAAGGAGAACCACTTTAAGTTTGCAGCGTGAATTCGTACAAGGTTATTTCCTACCTTTGTTGTATGAAGGAGGGACTAACTTCCAGAGGACAATCCATTAGAACCACAAGGCCAAGAGCCTATAATTCGTTTGG
>NZ_JBADWU010000025.1:0-54900 GCF_056203535.1 Candidatus Limimorpha sp.
CTATCAAGATAAGACTTCCAAATGGCAAGGTGTGCTTCAGGACGCTCTACACATCTGCCCAGCACAAGGCCGTGAAGTCGCTGGTCGATGCCCTCGCGTGCGCGTATGAGCGCAAGGGTGACGCATAGTCAAAGTCAGGAACATGAGGAATATACACATTTCGAAAGGCATCTACAGTTGCCATGTCCACGACTTTGACTGAAATTTGCGAAGTTTCAATCCATCACAAACAGAGCGTAAGTAAACGCTTTTCAATACTTTAATCATCACCGCACCCAACAATGAATGCGATAAAGAACCGCACAAAAATAAGAAAAGAATTTATTGCAACAGGCCAAAAACGGCTTTTATTTTTCATGCAAGTAAAGACATGGTAACACAAGACTTTGAAAATCAATTTTTAAGTCTACTCTCCCGCCTTAAATTCGGCCTCCAAATCCTCACGTTCAATCTGTTTTTCGCCCCATTCGTCAATCAAAGCCTGCAATTCCTCTTTCTTCTTGCCGTAAGTCCAATAGAAATCGTTGTCAACCTTATGCTCGGGATGCGCATCAGGATTGGCCATAATTGCATCAAGTTCAGCGATTTCCGCTTCCATTTTGCCTATGGCATCCTCCAAACGCTGGATTTCCTTGTCGATTTTTCGGAAACGCGCATCAAACTGCTTCTTGCGTTCGTAGTTCTGCTTGTTTTGCGATTGCGGAACCGGTTCAGCGGCCTTAGGCGCTTGCTTGGCTGCTGCCTCCAACTCCTTCAAATGCGTGAGGTTCTTCTGCTCCAAAAAATCGTAAATGTCGCCAATGTATTCCTTAATGTTCGGCTTGCGGAATTCATAAACCTTATTCGTCAGGCCTTGCAGGAAATCACGGTCGTGCGAAACGATAATCAAGGTGCCATCATACTGAATCAGAGCGTTTTTCAGAATGTCTTTCGAAAGCATGTCCAAGTGGTTGGTCGGTTCGTCGAGGACAAGCAGATTGGTCGGGAAAAGCAGCATCTTCGCCAAGGAAAGACGCGCCTTCTCACCACCCGAAAGCACCTTCACCTTCTTGTCGATGTCATCGCCACGGAAAAGGAAAGAGCCCAACAAGGTCTTGACTTTCAGGCGCATTTCGCCAACAGCCACATCGTCCAAAGTTTCAAAGACAGTCTTATTCATATCCAACATATCCTGCTGGTTCTGTGCATAATAGCCAATCTTCACTTCGTGGCCCAATTTCACCTCGCCTTCATAATCAAGAACGCCACAAATTATTTTCGACAAAGTGGATTTGCCTTCGCCATTGCGCCCGACAAAAGCTATCTTCTCCCCTCTCGGAATCAATAAGTTGACATCTTTCAGAATCTGTTTTTCACCGTATGCCTTTGAAACATGGTTCAGTTCTAAGCTGACCTTGCCCGAATGTGGCGCAGGCGGAAACTTGAAATGAATGGCCGTGCTGTCGATGTCATCAATCTCGATTTCCTCCATTCTTTCCAACTGCTTCACACGGCTCTGCACCTGCTTTGCCTTGGTCGCCTTATAGCGGAAACGCTCAATGAAAGCCTCAATGTTTTTTATTTCGCGCTGCTGGTTTTCATACGCA
Organism: Candidatus Limimorpha sp.; assembly: GCF_056203535.1. NCBI lineage: Bacteria > Pseudomonadati > Bacteroidota > Bacteroidia > Bacteroidales > Candidatus Limimorpha > Candidatus Limimorpha sp. The sequence continues at coordinate 1,587 of NZ_JBADWU010000025.1, forward strand.
GAACGCTGCATATCAACACGTTCTTCACGCAAAGCGACATAATCGGAATAAGAAGCCTTGTAATCGTAAATCTTGCCATTGGATATTTCAACCGTACGAACAGTGATGTTATCCAAAAAAGCGCGGTCGTGCGAAACCATCAGAATGGCACCATAATACGATTTCAGGAAAGTCTCCAACCACTGAATTGATTCAATGTCCAAGTGGTTGGTCGGTTCGTCCAAAAGCAAGAGATTCGGCTTTTTCAGCAAGATCTTTGCCAGTTCCACGCGCATCTGCCAGCCATTGCTAAACTCCTTCATCGGTCGAAACATATCATCGTGACCGAACCCCAAGCCAACCAAAATGCGTTCCGCTTCGCCTTCGATGGAGTTGCCGCCCAACATTGCTATTCTATCGTTCAAATTGGTAAGCTTATCAATAAGCTTCTGATATTGCGCACTTTCATAGTCCGTCCTTTCCGTCAATTCCTGCTGCAACCTTTCGGCATCGCGCTCCAACTGATGATATTCATCGAAAGCCGTCAAGGCCTCGTCCAAGACATTCTTTTCGCTATTGACATTTTTCTCTTGCGGCAAATAACCAATCGTAACGCCCTGGGGGATAATCACATCGCCCTTCGATGGCTGTTCGATACCGCAAATCAATTTCAGAAGCGTGGTTTTTCCCGCGCCGTTTTTGCCTACCAGACCGATACGGTCTTTTTCGCGAATCAAAAAGGAAATGTCGGTGAAAAGGTCTTCACCCGTGAAGTGCATACTGAGGTTCTGAACAGAAATCATATTTTACCAATTTGAGCGGCAAAGATAGTGATTTTAGACGCGACAAAATCAATGCGCAAGCATCACGCGGTGAGTTTCCGTACCATTTTGCGATACGACGCGAAGCAAATACAAGCCATCGGCACAATGCGACAAATCAATTTGAATTTCATCGGCATTGCAATCGGAAACGAAAACATTTCTGCCAAAAGCATCAAAAACAGCGACTTGGTTAATATTTTGTCCCGAAATCATGATCTTTCCATCCGTCGGATTCGGATAAACATTTTGCGAAAGGCTGTATTCATTCAAATCCCAGGCATCGTCAACTACAACGAAATCTTGTGCCGGATTATGCAAAGATGCTGCCGGTTCCGATTCGCAACCAGATTCATATTCAGCCCTCACCTGATAGTAGAAAACACTGTGAACATCACCGACAAGCACATCCTTATATTGGTAAAAACCGACATTTTCGTCATACGAAACCGATGCAATCAATGAATAATTCTGATTGTCATACGAGCGATAGACATTGTATTTCAACAGGTTATCATTTTCCGCTTTTGAGAACTGATTGGTCACAAAAGCACGAAGCATCCATGTGTAATCCAAGTTGTAATACGACAATTCGTTCCATGCAATGCCATCCATCGATACCCAAGAACCATTCGGGTTGCCCGTTGCAGCGCAAGCAGCCGCAGGATAAGTGATGCCATGTTGACCAATCACCACCCAAACCGACTCGTTTTCAGGCAAATTCAAATTCGTCGTCAACGTTTCGGTATGCCAATCGTTGCAACCATCAAGGCTCATGTTCTGATAATGCACCAAAGTATGTGGCGTGATTTCTTCGCCAAAATAAATCCAAATCTGATACGCGCCTGCGGCAATATCGAACAACGAGACTTTCGACAAAACCGCCCCCGAATAGGCCGCCAAATCCGCGGCATCGAACTTTATGCCCCAATAGATCATGCCGTCGGCGCCTAATGCCGTGTCGTACAATCCATTATCATAATAAAGCCATTCCGCAATCGGTTCGGGACGGATTCCCCACGAAATCAAGGCTCCGAAATCGTTCTCATCGTCAAAATAATTCTCGCCTTCCAGATTTTGCGGCGGATTGCAAAGCAAAGGATTGTAAACACTCACCGACTCAAAGCATGACATAGAATAGTAAGCCTCAGGCAATTGACCGTCGTAAACCAAACGCACTTGCCACCAAGTCTCGCCGTATGGCAATGGTTCTTCATCTATGAAAAACGCGTCAGTCGTGAAACCAACAAATTGCTCATTACGATAGCAAACGGCACCTATTAAACTGTCAGCCAGAGGATTATTCCAATAGATTCTGGTACCTTCAGGAATACGTTCAGCAGACAAGCCATCCAAAGTCGGAGGAAAATCAGAGCAGGAACGATAGGTGAAAAATGCCTCCACCCAATTGCCAGCGCCCGACAAATAGACAGGACGCACCTTTAACAAATAAGTCTCGCCCGAAACAAAATCATCCACAGCCAACTGATAATGCAGATCAGAAGTCGTGCAGACAGGTACAGTGTCCAACATGATTTCAAAACACTGAACCGAAGGCAGCAACGAATCCGGCATCGACCATATAGCCCAACCCGTCGACGACACATAAAGGCTATCCAATTCGTATTTCTTTTCCATCAGTTCAACTTGATAATCAACATGTTCTGAAACATTTACCAAAGAATCCGAAACAAATTCCTCATAACCAGCCAGACTAACTGTGACCCAATAATCGCCACGCACAACCTCACTAATCAGGCAGTGCCCCACTTCGTCGAGCGTTGCATGATAATTGGTGCCCAAAGTGTCGGACGAAACCAAGGAAACGTTTGCTCCAGTAGGAATCAAGCCGGAATTTGTCGTGGCAAACACCTCAAATTCAGTCGTTAAGTCCTTATCAAGTCCATTCGACCAAACGATTTCCGATTCACCGCGATTGCCTTCGTAAATGCAGCTCACACCATAATAATATTGTCCCCAAGGCAAATTGTTCCAGCCCACATCTACAAATGAAGAATCCGTCAAATGCGAAGCCAAAAGCATAGGCGATTCATTGAAACGACGGCGGTAGAGCTGATAATATTGGAATGAACGATTATCCGTTTCAGATTTAGCCAAAGCATTGAAAAAGCGAATGTTATCAATATAAAAGCAATCCTCGCCAACATCAAAAGAAGCATCCTTCACATAACTCCAACGGAAAACATGAGGACCTTCGTCAACATCGAAAGAAACTTCCTGCCAATCGCTTTCGCCCGAATATTCACCCATTTTCACATCATCAATATAAAAACTTCCACAATCCCAAGGACTTTCGGAAGAAATCCTTTCATAGAAACTTATTCTACTGTCAACGAGGAGATTAACAACAACTTCGATTTCCGAAACGCCTGACCCAATGCATTCGCACGAAGACTTCATGCAATATGAGCCTTGATAGGGATTGGTCTCCGTAATTGCCCAAGGATACTCCGAAATGCCATTGTTCCAATCCAATTTCGAGAAATCGCCCGTTTCGAAATCCTCGACCAAAGCCGAATTGCTTTTCGCCCAGTTGACCTTCACCATCGAATTGGCAAAAGGCCGCGCCATGACATACTGAACAGGACTATACAACTCATGCAAAACGAAATCGATATGGTCAATCAACAAAGAATCAACCACTACAATTGAATCAGGAAACATACAATCAGCATAACCATTTGCTGACGCAACTACCTGATAAACACCAACATTCATCGCACCATAAAAACAGCCTGTCGAATCGGAAAGAAAACTATATGAAACTGTATCACCTTGAAAATCAACTCTATTGAATATCACAGCAGCATTTACAATAGGTGTAGAGCCATCCTGTTCTACCACCGAACCTGTCACCGTTCCGTCAGCAAAAGCATGGGAACCGATAACAAGTTGAAACACAACGGCAAACAACAATGACAACCTATTTTTCATACCATCTATTTTACAAACCTAACACAAGTTTCCGAACCATCATTTTGCAAATGCAGGACAAAAATCCCCTTCGGCAAATCACTGACTGACAGCATAATATTTCCGGAAGCATCAGAAAAACACGTTTCCGAAACAAGGATTTCGCCTAAAATATTCACAACCATCAACTGATATTTTTCCGCTTTCACCAAACCCGAAACCATCAATTCATCAGCGGCAGGATTGGGAAAAACCGAAACCGATTTCAAATCATTTTGATTTCCACGGTGCATAGCGACGCTGCTTTCACGATTGACAAACAAATGCAAATCAGTTATTTGAGACTCATCGGGAGAAATAGTGACCGCTTCGCAAAGCCCTCGGCCATAACGCGGCAAATCGGCCATGACATAATAAGAGCCAAACAACAGATTGCGCAGCGAGAAACGTCCACGTTCATCGGTAATGGTAAAGCCCAGAACACGCTCCTTCGTGGAATTGAGCAAAGTAATGCAGGCATTTGACAAGCCATCAACACAAAAAGAAGCAGCAGTGCCATCGCGCAGCCACGACTGACAATAGAAATCACCAGCCTTGAAATCCATTTCCGGATAATCGAAGACACCGCTAATCAAGCCATTACCCGAAGAAAACGCTGTCTGTATCTCAGGCAATTTGATGTCAACGTCATACACATTGCCATTCACCTTTATCAAATTCGATTCGTTCCATAGCAAATCATTCAAATAATACGAACCGCCACAACTCAAGTCCAAGGTATCAGGAAAAGCATAAACGGTGTAGGTATCGGCCAGCAAAGTACCAAATTCAAACTCACCATTTTCATCAGAAACTGTTCTGTAAAATCCTGATACAAAATTATTTTCATCACCGACGGCGACTGCCAGAACCTGTGCATTCGGATAAGGAAAATCTCCGCGCCAAACTCTTCCTGACAAGGCAAATTCCTCATACAATTCATAAACGACCGTATCGGAAACGTGCCCGCAATACGACCAGGCATCAAGCGCAAGCTTCACTTTTCTATTTTCCTTTTCAATCTCACCAGGATAATAAACCGAATGTAAATCAGCAGGATTGATGAAGAAGCCATCGCCACAAGTTTTCCAACAAATCGAATCATAGTGCTGGGCATCAGCATCATCGAGCAGAATAGGCCTATCAACTCCCGAATAGGAATCGGCACCCGCATAGACCATAAGCTGCCCAAACAGCCGCAATTTCATCGAAGCAGTCTTCACATCATCGCCCGATGTAACGCGGATGGAAAGGATTACCTCGCCCGCTTCATAATCTTCGGCAGAGGGAAAGTATGTAGTCGTAAGTGCCAATGGATCAGAGAAATTTCCCGTTCCGGATGTGCGCCAAAGAAAACTATTATAGGAATAAGGGATGCTGGCGTCTCTAATCGTAAAGCCACTTGACGGAGCGCACATCGTGGCATCTTCGCCCGCGTATGGATAAAAATCAGCGAAAGCGTAGGCACTTCTGCCTGCCGCCATGAAACCATTTACGTCGCATGTCCTATCGCAAGCCACAACGGCAACATTTTCAGCCAAATAAGTCGGCAAAATATAGGAATTTCCATAAACAGGTTCGCTGTGATGGTTGAACTTGTAGAAATCAAAATCGCCATAATACAAAATGTAATGACTGAAATCGGTCTCTGGATTTTCATCCCACGAAATCTTCCAATTGCCATTAATAAACTGCTTCTTCACATGTGCCGGAGGTGAAATCGGAGCCGTCGTATCACATTCCAGCAAAAAGTCATCATACACAATTTCACCAAGTTCTGGATTATCATGCTGGTCAAAAACACATCTTCCTATTTCTTGATTCGAAGTCCGATGCCAATAGTTTTTCTCCATATTGACCGTATTTGCCGAATTGTTTTCAAACAGCACGACATTTTCGTGATGGAGGAAATTGTTGAAGTGCCATTCATTGCCCGTCGAAGTGAACGATGCCAAAGTGGAATTCATTTCGCTAAAAACATTGCCCGAAAAACAAGTCGTTCCATTCGGTCGCAAATCCGTTATGGTCTGCCCATTGTCGTAAAAAGTATTCTGTTCAACGACCAACTGACAGTTATTCAACATATTGAGCGCCTCATCGTTTTTCCAGAAAATATTGTTCCGAATGATAAGCGAATCCATACCCGCACGAATGCCATACGACGAATAACCGATATTACCCGAAGGCAAACCGGAAGAAATCACGTTGTTCATCACATAATTTTTCCCGCTTTCGGTCATCACACCGACTTGCCTATCGAAATAAAGCGCCGTTGATGCTTTTTGGAAACAATTGGAAATGACGTAGTTATCGCGACATTTCCAGCCATACGAAGTATTTGAAAACGTCAAGTTGATTTGTCCCTGATCGAAATTATTGTGCGAAAAGACATTCCCGACACAATTGCGTGCCTGCGATTTCAGTTCAACGCCTGAGACGCATTGCGAAAACAGGCAACTGTCGACCAAAAAACGGTCGCAATCAGTCAAATCCAAGCCTTTTCCTGCATAATAATTATGGAAACCGCACCTTTTAATAATGACATCCTCACAATTGGAAGCCACGATAGCAACCTGAGAACCACGCATTTCCGCAAATGCAATACTCGACATCGATTCTGAACTGATATTTTTCAACTGAACGCCATTCCAATCATGCGATAACTCGTATGGCAGCAGATAAACGGAATCGTTAGCCTTGCCTTCGATAACCAGGCTGCCACCATCGATACGCAAAAACGCCGACTGACCAAACAGTATCTTCACGCCAGGCTCAATGCAAAGCGAACCGTTGTCGGCGACCAGCAACGACTGCGCAACAAAATACACCGAATCCTGACCCATTTTCGGCAAAATAAGACTTGTTGAAACCGTTCCGTCAATCGGGACATAGCACTGAGCCTCAGACTGATAAGTCAATCCAAAGAAAGAAAGCATCGTCAAAAACAGCCCTATCAATCCGAATCGGTTCATTGCTTAGAAATAATAAGTCAAACCTAATTTCAACACAGCGGATTGCATCTTCAAATTAATCAGATAATCCGTTTTGTAAAGCGAACCGACATGGCGGCGGTAATCCAATTCCGGCACCAGTTCCAATCGCTCTCCGACCTTCAAGGCAGCTCCAAATCCCAACGAATAATTGTATTTCGCCGTTTCAGCATACTTATCTAAATCATTGGTATAAAACGGTTTATCCATTGAAAACATGGAACCATGCGCATTCAATAAAAAGTCTATTGAAATTTCTGCCTTTACAAACAACCTGAAATATTCAGCCGCAAACAAGTCGTAGGAGCAGAAAACGCCAACGCCCAAATAATTCAGGCGATTATCTTCGCGGCACGAAAAGTCATGCGATTCCAACGGAACATACACCGAATCGAGCACATAACAGAAAGACGTATCGCCAGACACCTGATTGACAACATAATAAGTGTCCAAAGTATCGTTCACAAAATAATTGCCTTCCGTCACAGTCCTATCCATGGCAAAACGATAATGCAAGGATCGGTACGACAAAGTCATGCCATAACTCAAACGGTTCTGCTTATAACCAGCCTCTGCCGTAACGCCATTCGTGGCAACATGCGACAAATCAACCGACTGATTATAAAGGTTATAAAGTTCCTCAAAATCAGGGTCGTTCAGACTTTGTTTCAAATCTCCCCAAGCATAATCGTAGGAAAGATTGGCGAACCAGCCATTATCACGGAACGAAGGCCAATTGAACGCTATCGGGTTCCGTTTCCGAATGAAAGTGGTATCATGCTCAACAACAGTCTTTTGCTTCACAACCGTATCGCGTTGAATCAGGATCCTCGTCACAAACAAGGTATCGAAAATCCGCAATGTGTCGGCTTGACGGTTCAAAACCGTGTCAACCTTATGATTTTCGACCACCGAAGGAACGGCTGGGTCATTGGTGTGATTTTCAGGATATACGGGCACAAAAGCTGGCATTTTCTTGATCACATATTGCCGTCCGATTTTCTTGAAGCCATAGTCGGTGCCTTTCAGCAAATCGCGCAGCACCTCGTCGATGGGCTTGTAGGAACACGAATAAGCCTGAATGTGAACCTGCGAAAGTTCGGCCTTGCTAAACGCCACATTGACATCATATTCGGCAAAAAGTTTTTCCAAAGCCACATCAAGCGAACACGACTCAACGGAAAACGAAATCACGGGGTCAATCACCTGTGAAAACGATTGCCGAGGCATCATCAGACTGAAAAACAGGAAAAGGAATACACCTGCCAGCGCAATATGTATTTTTTTATCCATTTGATTATCAACATGTTTTGAGAGAAATCCCATACACAAACCTCTTTTTTTGACTTCAAAATTGGCTGCTAATTTACAAAAAACCTAAATCAACAGACAAAATGAATGTCAAAAAGACAAAAACATGAAGGAAAAAGATTGTTTAGCGAAGTTCGAAAGTAGAACCCGATTTCACCAATTCGAGATTGGCGACGGCGGCAATGGTTTCAAGGACATCGTTGATTGGGTCGTCGGTGAAACGCACCGTAATCTTTCTTTCGGCCTGAGCCTCAGCAAGATTGATATTTACGTTGTAAATGTATTCCACGGTTTCGATTATCACGCGCAATGTCTCATCATTGAAGACAAGCTCGTGATTTTTCATCAGTTCGTCCTTCTTCACATCCATGGCAGAAACGAGCACCAATTCGTTGGCTTCGTTGAACATACCACGTTCACCAGGAAGGACCTCTATAGAACTGATTTCATGACCTTTCTTATCAACTGCACTCATTTTCACTTTGCCAGAATACAAGTCAAGAACCTGATCGTCAGCATTCAACATGAATGAAGTGCCGAGGACTTCAATCTGCATATTGTCGCAACGGATAATGAAAGGTTTTGAAGCATCCTTGGCCACATCAAACGAGGCGACACCTTCAAAATCGACTTGACGCAAAGTCTTGCCAAACGATTTTCCATAGGTCAATTCCGATTCGGAAGCGAAAGTCACCGTAGTGCCATCAGGAAGCTCGCATGACATATTGGCGCCGAAATCACTTGAAGCCAGAACCGTCTTGGTGCTGAAAGGTTTCGCCACGAAGAAACTGACTATCAGAGCAACCACAACCGCAGCGGCAACGCCGGAGACATATTTGTAATTCTTCTGATACCAGGATAATTTCACCGTTGGTGCAACTTCTTTCGCTTTTTCAGCCTCAATCTCATCAATGCGCGAATTCACTTTATCCAAAGCGGCCTCAACATCAATGTTTTCAGGCATTTCAAAAGCCGTGAGTTCCCAAACGGTCTTCAAAGACTCAAAATGAAGACGATTTTCATCGCTTTCGGCAATCCATGAAAGCAGAATCTGAGCATCTTCGGAAGTGCAAAGCCCATCCAAATAGCTCATTATCAACTCATCATATTGATTTACCTTACTCATTTTGTTTCTTTATTCACTTATAAGACTAATAACTCGCGTTTTACCCTTAGTCGAAAACGCATTTTTTTCAAAAAAAAAATCAAATATAATCTTTCAAGCCTTCCTTGAGCTGTTTTATGGCCGCACTCATGTGAGCTTCGACCGTCTTTTGCGAAAGATTCAACTTTTCAGCAATCTCGACATATTTCAATCCATCGAAACGACTCAGCATGAAAACCTCACGACGCTTTTCAGGCATTCCGGCCACGATTTTACGATAAGCATCTTCAAGATTCTGACCTTGAAGTTCCTCAGAGGCATCGAAAGCCTCACCTTCCTCAGAATAAACCGAAAGATTGGCTTCGGCATGGGAACGCTCCTTATTAATATAGGTAAGGGACAAATTGCGCACCGACTGCATCATGTAGGAATTAAACGAAGAATTAATGGAAAGGCTCTCGTGATTAGTCCACAATCTGACGAAAAATTCCTGCACGACCTCATCGGCCACATCCTCATCGGCCACAAAGCGAATGCAAAAACGCGACAAAGGCGCGTAAAACTGGCGGAAAAGTTTATTGAAAGCCTCCCTGTCGCCCGACTTTACGTTTTCAACAATGATTTGCAACTCGTTTTCTGTCATTACCTTATTTTATTAAGGGGAAAAGTGCGGCAAAAATAATCTTTTTTTACACTCAAAGAAGGATTAATAATGCCAAAAACCGAAAAAAGCATTAATCAAGCAACGAATTAATAGTCAGATTATTCATCATAAAATAATGATTCATTGATATTTACGAATAGCGAACAAATCAAAGGACTGAAAATTAATGATAAAAAATGAAAGAAACATTTGTTCAATCGAAAAATTGTGTATTTTTGCAGTCCGAAAAAAAGAATAGGAATCAGTATCTAAAAGATATCGAGAAATGTACGCAATAGTAGAAATCGCAGGACAACAGTTCAAAGTGACGAAAGGACAACAATTATTCGTCAACAGACTGCAAGGAGAAGAAGGAAGTAAAGTTTCTTTCGACAAAGTATTATTAATTGAAAACGAAGGTTCGACGAAAGTAGGAGCCCCGACGGTAGCCGGCGCCAATGTCGAAGCCACTATCATGCAGCACTGCAAAGGCAACAAAGTTATCGTTTTCAAGAAGAAAAGAAGAAAAGGCTATCAGACATCTAACGGTCACCGTCAGTATCTGAGCAAGGTCGTAATTGATAACATTACAGAGTAAAAAACCCGAAAAATCAGAAAGATATGGCACACAAAAAAGGCGTTGGTAGTTCCGAGAACGGTCGTGAGTCCGCTAGTAAGCGACTCGGCATTAAACTTTTCGGTGGACAAGCTGCAGTAGCAGGTAACATCATTGTTCGTCAGCGTGGTACAAAACACTATCCTGGCAAGAACGTAGGCATTGGCAAGGATCACACCTTGTATGCAAAATGTGACGGCATTGTCGAATTCGTGAAGAAAAGAGACAACAAGTCATTCGTTTCAGTCCTCCCAGTCGAAGGACAAATCACTGAATAATAATTTTATTCATAACATACATTTTTACCCGATAGGTCTCCCCGACCCATCGGGTTTTTTTGTTGCCATTTCCATCACAATTAATCTAAAAGCAGTATCTTTGCAACTTACATTTGATTAATCAGAAATCCTATGAAAAACAAAGTCAAAATCGCCCTCACATTCTTCATCAGCTTGGCATTTTGCGCCTGCCAAGAACAATCGGCAACTACCGAAATCCTTAAGTTGCAGAGACAGGCGAAAGCCGACATAAAGGCAATGCAACACATTGAAAAAGAATATTATGCAGAAGCCAATGAAGACTATCATTTCTGCGATTCAATGTTGCAGTTCGTGCCAAAAGAGAAACTGGAGGAATATTTCAACACCCTCAACCTCGCCCAAGCCTACCTTATTCAGTTCCAAGAAGTGAAGCCTGTCATGGAACGGAAATTCGACTACCTGCAACAGCAGTTGGAAAACCTTCAGGACGACATTGCGACAAACTATGTCAACGACTCGTTGGCAAACATTTATCTTTCAGACGAACAGAAAGTTGCCGACACCTTGCATGAACAGGTCCTCTATTTCAGCGACCGCTTGAGCGCACAGAAAAACGAACTGAACTCGCTCAGAAAAGCCATGAAACAGTGATGAAAAACCGTTTTGCCACCATATTGTTTTTTCTATTTCTGGCCATTTCGGCAAATGCCCAAATCTCTTCTTCCGCCAAAGAATCGGCAAAGAAAAGGCAGTCGCCAAAAAACGAGCAACGCCAAATCGATGACCAAATGGCGAGCCAATGCTTCATGAACCAGGACTATGAAAAGGCGAAGGAAATCTACGCGAAACTATACAAAGACTATCAGCAGATTAACTATTTCAACCAATACATCGAATGTCTGATTCGGCTAAAAGACCTTGACGAAGCCGAAAAGAAGCTCAAATCCTTCACTAAAGACAATCCGAATCAAGTAAAAAGCAAAGTTGACCTGATTTACGTTTACCTTTTGAATGACAAAAAAGACAAGGCCGAGAAGCTTTTCAATGAGATTATGAAAGACTTGCCCGAAAACGCAAACGTCATTCAGAGTTACGTCAACACATTGCGTTCCAGAAACTTAAACGAACAGGCTCTGGCTGTCCTTGAGAAAGGTGCCAAAATCAACAACGAAGGACGGACATTCAACCTGGACCGAGCCTACATTTATCAGGCCATGGCCAACTATCAGGAAGCCTTCCATTACTATTTCCTTGAACTTGAAGACAATCCCGACCAATACAAGTCCATCAAGATGCGGCTCCAATCGATGCTGTTCTACGATGTGAACAAAAGCATTACAGATGAATTGCGCATCGCATTGCTGAAAAAGACGCAAGAAAAACCTGATAACGTGCAATTTGCAGAGCTTTTGGTATGGTTAGCCTTGCAGGAAGAAGACTACGACATCGCCCTTGAACAATGCAAAAGCATCGACCGACGCGGCAACGATCAGGAAGCACAGATCATCAGTCTTTCCAACATCTGTTTGGACAACCGGCAATACGATGTCGCTCACGACGGTTTCGACTACATAAGGAAAAAAGGCAAAAGCCACCCGCTGTATGCCGATGCTTTAATCGGTCTCATCAATTCTGATTATCAGAAATTTAAAGCAGAAAACGTAACCGACAAAAAGTCGTACGAAACACTTGCCAATCGCATTTCGGAAGCCTACGAAGAAGTCGGGGCAAACGAATACGCCAATCTGGTTGTGACACAAAGCGACATCATGGCCTATCAACTTGGTCAGCAAGACGAAGCCATTTCTTTGATAGAAAGCACTTTGGAACAAACCACGGGAAAGATTGAGCAGGCTCGGCTGAAACTAAAATTAGCCGACATCTACCTTCACGAAGACGAAGTTTGGGAAGCCACATTGCTTTACAGTCAGGTTGACAAAAGCATGAAAGAAGAGCCGTTGGGACATGAAGCGCGTTTCAAAAACGCACAATTGCGCTATTTCATCGGCGAATTTGCCTGGGCGCAGGTGCAACTCGATGTATTGAAAGCCGCCACTTCCAAACTCATTGCCAACGATGCCATGACCCTGACACTCATCATCAAAGACAACCTGGAGTCCGACACCACCGGAATAGAGCTTTGCCGTTTGGCAAAAGCCGATTACCGCATTTTCCAACATAAAGACGATGAAGCCTTGACCCTTCTCGACGACATCATCAGTAACGGCAACGAAACAAGCATTCCACATGCCCTATTCCGCAAGGCGCAAATCACTGAGAAAAACAAGGATTACGAATCGGCGAAAAACATTTACATGAGCATCGTTGAACGCTATGCCTACAGCTACATGGCCGATGCCGCGCTGATGCAAGCCGCATTGATTGAGCAAAACAACCTGAAAGACAAAGCATCAGCAGCACAACATTACGAAAAACTGATTGACGAATACCCGACAAGCATCTATACCGCTCAAGCGAAGAAAAATTATCGGAAAATCCAGTAGAGACGCGATTCATCGCGTCTCCTGACGTACAAATAGAACAAACAATGAACGAAGTAAGACCCAAGAAAAGCCTAGGGCAACATTTTTTGACCGACCAAAGCATTGCGCAACGCATTGTGGAACAGTTATCTCCCGATTTGGAATCAGTGATTGAAGTCGGTGCTGGAACTGGTGTGCTCACGCAATACATGGTCAACGAAATCATGGACAAGTTCTATGTGATTGAGATTGACACCGAATCCATCGACTATCTGAAAGAGAATTTCCCGATGTTAGGCAATCATCTCATTCATGGCGATTTCCTCCGTGCCGACCTCAACCAATATGGCAAACAGAATATGGGCATCATTGGCAATTTCCCCTACAACATCAGCAGCCAGATTTTCTTTCAGGTACTGAAACACAAGGATTTGGTCGTTGAAGTCGTCGGGATGGTGCAGAAGGAAATGGCCGAACGCATGGCGTCCAAGGAAGGCAGCAAGACCTACGGCATTTTGAGCGTGCTGATGCAGGCCTGGTACGACATCGACTATCTGTTTACCGTTCACGAAAACGTGTTCAACCCGCCACCAAAGGTGAAATCGGCAGTCATAAAGATGAGGCGCAACACCACCACCGACTTAGGTTGCGATGAAAAATTATTCGTGACTATTGTGAAGCAAGCCTTTAACCAGCGACGCAAGACCATGCGCAACTCGCTCCGCTCGCTGCTAAGCCCAGAAATCATCGATAACGAAATCTTCAACAAACGTCCCGAACAGCTTTCGGTGAAAGAATTCATCGATTTGACGAATCTGATTGGGGAAAATAGTAATTTTGCACAGAAATAACACAAAACATATCTAAACAAAAAAGAGAGTTATAACACAACATAATTAAAACATAAAGCATTCGCTATCGTTTCACGTTCACCCGAAAAGCCCAGGAAACTTATTTGGAATAGAACAAACAGAAACGATTTGAGGCAATTCTCCGTGGAATTGACCTTGCCGATTTATGATAGAAATGCTCGCGCTTCGGCGTGAGTTTTCTTGAAATCGGCAAAGGCTCCATTCCTGGGCTGCCTTGGTGAACGTGCAAGAGGCTCACGCCTTTCTTTTGCACGTTTGCGTGATTTGATAGCCGCAAAACTATCAATCACTATGGCAGGAAACAGCAATCTCGGCGCAGCAAAATCGGCAAAAAACGATGAGTTCTACACACAATACGCCGACATAGAAAAGGAAATAAACGCATACATTGAATACAATCCCAATGTGTTCCGTGGCAAGACGGTGCTTTTGCCTTGCGACGCCCCCGAATGGAGCAACTTCACCAAATATTTTGCCCAAAACTTTGAAACGCTTGGCCTTAAAAAGCTTATCAGCACCAGCTATGCGGTAGAAAGCAAGCAGTATAAAGAAGGCTATCAACTGACGCTGTTCGAAGAACAAAGTCCGAACTTTGACGAGAACAAGACGCGCAAAAACGGCAAAATATTCGTGCTCGACCACGATACGAACAACAGCGGACGCATAGACATAAACGACCTTGAATGGCACTACCTTGAAGGCGATGGCGACTTCCGCAGCAACGAAGTCAAGGCCTTGCGCAATGAGGCTGACATTATTGTTACCAATCCGGCATTTTCATTGTTCCGCGAGTTTTTGGCTTGGATTGTTGAGGCCGACAAACAGTTTGTGATTATTGGCAATATGAATGCCATTAGTATGAAAGAAATTTTCCCTTTACTAAAAGGAAACCAAATTTGGTTGGGTAAGGAATTTGGAGCAAAAGAATACTGCACACCAAATGGAGAAAAACAAAAAATGGGAAACACCTGCTGGTTTACAAATATTGACCACGGACGCCGCCACCAACCACTTTCGCTTATGACGCAGGCAGACAATATAAAGTTCAGTAAGCACAAAGAAATTAAAGGAAAAGGATATATGCATTATGATAATTTTGATGCAATAGACGTTCCCTATGTTGACGCTATACCTTCAGATTATACTGGAATTATGGGAGTTCCAATTAGTTTTATGGATAAATATTGTCCAGAGCAATTTGAAATAATTGGACATCCTCACGGAGACGCGGGTGTCAAACTTGGGCTGAAACCATATGACAGAAAATTGAAACAGATTAATAAGGGATTACGAGATGGAGATTTGTATTATATAACAAAAGAAGGAATTATAGAATTACCATATCGACGCATATTAATCCGCAAAAAACAATAACAAATGAAGACAACACTAAGAACCGACATTACAATAGCCGACATTTGCAAAGGCTTTGTATACAACGAATTGGAGGGCAAAGGGCTGTTCGGGCTTTCAGGCTCGCTAACCATTCAGCCTGAATACCAACGCAACTACATTTACGCCGACGGCAGGCGCGATGTGGCCGTGATAGAATCGATACTTGCCGGCTATCCGTTGGGGCTTATCTATTTCAACGAGCCAGCCGAAAGCAAATACGAAGTTCTTGACGGCCAGCAGCGCATAACCTCATTTGGACGCTACGTTACGGGCAAGTTCGCCATTAAGATTGACGGCATGGAGCAGTATTTCAGCGGTTTGGCAAAAGACCAACAGGAAAAGATACTGCAAACTCCGCTTACCATCTACATTTGCCAAGGCGAGGAAAAGGAGATAAAAGACTGGTTCAAGACCATCAACATTGCAGGCGTTCCGCTCAACCAGCAGGAATTGCGCAATGCCATTTTCAGCGGAGAATTTGTCACGCTTGCCAAGGCCGAATTCAGCAACAGCCAAAACGCCAACGTGCAGAAATGGAGCGCTTACATTAAAGGCACGACCATCAGGCAAGAGATATTGGAGTGCGCTTTAGATTGGGTGTCGGCAGCACAAGGCAAAACCATCGACAACTATATGAGCGAGCACCGTCACGACACGAACATAAACGAACTAAAGGCATACTTTACCAGCGTAATCGATTGGATTAGCAGCGTGTTTAACGATGTGGAAAACGAAATGCGCGGCTTGGAATGGGGGCGTTTGTACGAAACCTATCACACACGGGCCTACAATCCCGATGAAGTTCAGAGCCGTGTTCGTGCCCTCTATGCCGATGTGTTTGTGAAACGCAGCGGCGTGTTTGAGTATGTTCTTGGCGGTGAGCAAGACAAGCGTCTGCTTGAGATTCGTTTGTTCGAAGAACCGGTAAAGAAAGCCAAATATGCACAGCAAAAGAAAGAAGCCGAGGAAAAAGGCATTTCAAACTGTCCGTTGTGTGCGTGTGGCAGCAATGCCAACCGGACAAAAATCTGGAAATACAGCGAAATGGATGCCGACCATGTAACAGCATGGAGTCGCGGCGGAGCAACCGACATAAGCAACTGCGAAATGCTTTGCAAGACACACAACCGTAGCAAGGGCAATAAATAATCATAAAAAACGGACTTCCACTCCATAAATTTCAATAAAAAACGGAGTACAACTCCGTTTTTTTCATATTTTTGCCGCAAAATAAAATGGCTATGGTAAAAAGAATATTGGACAGGACGTACTTTTCGGATGAAAACATGTTTCTGTTTGGCGCAAGGCAAACGGGAAAAACATCGCTGCTGTTAGAACTATTTCCTGAAGCGAAGTTCTACGATTTGTTGGAAAACAACACTTACGAGCGTTTGCAGCGCAACCCTTCGCTGCTGAGACAAGATTTGGAAATGTGTGAGGAAGGCACTTTGGTCATCATTGATGAAGTCCAGCTGATTCCTGCCTTATTGAATGAAATCCAATGGCTTATCGTCAGAAAGAACCTACATTTCATTATGAGCGGTTCAAGCGCACGCAAACTGCGCCGAAGCGGAGCCAATATGCTTGGCGGACGCGCTACGCTCAACTTCTTATACCCTTTCGTCAGTGCCGAACTGCCTGATTTCGACCTTAACAAAGCGGTGAACCAAGGCATGTTGCCACGGCATTATCTCGCCCGCAACGACAAATACTGGGCAATGATTCAAGCCTACGTTTCAGTGTATTTAAAGGAAGAAATCAAGGCAGAATCATTGGTCAGAAACTTATCGACTTTCAACCGATTTTTGGAAGTAGCCGCCCTGACCGATGGCGAAATGGTGAATTACAACAACATAGCACAAGACTGCGGCATTGATGCAAAGACCGTAAAAGAGTATTTTGCCATTTTGGAAGAGACCTTAATCGGCTATATGGTGCCAGCTTACAGCAAGACTGTGAAAAGGAAACTGCGTCAATCGCCGCGCTTCTATTATTTCGATGTTGCCATTCCGAATTACCTGCTATCGCGACGGGCCATGCAACCCGGTTCTGCCGATTTCGGGCACGCCTTCGAGCATCTTATCATTCAGGAAATCATCGCTTATATGGGTTATCACAACATCGACAACGCCTTATCCTATTGGCACACTTACAACGATTACGAAGTGGATGCAGTCTTAGGTGACGCACAAGTCGCCATCGAAATCAAATCGAGTGAAGAAGTGCAGTCGAGGCATCTTCGCGGACTGAAAGCATTCAATGAGGAACATCCCGAAGCACGGCTTATTGTCGTTTCATTAGATGCTAATCCAAGACTTTTCAACAGAGTTGAAATTTGGCCTGCAAAACAATTCCTTGAACAACTTTGGGCCGGAAAAATCTTCAGGAATAATGAGTAAAAAACGGACTTCCACTCCATAAATTTCAATAAAAAACGGAGTACAACTCCGTTTTTTCATCATTTTGCCTTCAGGGAGAAGCCTTCCTTTTTCATGGCATGACGGACAGTCAGGAAAGCCGAAGTGCAGCCAACGACAAGAATTGTGGCAAAAATAATGAAGACATCCTTCATTTTCAGCAGAACCGGATAGGCATCCACAATATAATTTCCGCCGCCTGAACCGAATTTTATGAAGCCGAAATGTTGTTGCAAAAGGACGGCTAAAATGCCTATAACCAAGCCAATAATGCCGCCGACAACAGAAATCAGAAGCCCTTCGTTCATAAAGACACGTTGAAGGAAATTCCTGTCTGCGCCCATGGCTTTCAGAATTTCCGAGTCCTTTCGCTTGTCAATCATCAGCATGGAAAGCGAACCGACAACATTGAAAGTGGCAAGGATTAGAATGAAAGTGAGAATGGCATAAACCGCCCATTTTTCGGAATGCATGATGCGATATAAAGTCTCTTGCTGCTCCTGTTGATCCTTGATGACAAAGCCATCGCCAAGCATCGATTTCACTTCCTTTTTCACCTTACGCACATCGGCATTTTGAGACAAAAAGAGTTCCATCTCCGTCGCTTTATCCTCATATTCAAGCAATTCCGACAACCATTGAAAAGGAACCAAAACGATTTTTTCATCCATTTCCTGCTCGGTGGCAAAAACACTTTGAACGCTCAAAACACCCGAATTAAAACTGTTTTCAAGGCTCATTGAAGATGCATTACCACGTTTGGGAACATAAACCCGCACAACCGAATAAGGATCGTAGGCATTGATGCCCAAATACCAAGCCACGCCAGCACCAGGTACCGCAAAATCATAATCTCCATCAGAAAGCAACAAGGTATCCTGATTGAAAACGACCTCTTTCATTCGTTCAATCTTCTCATAATCAGCACCAACGCCCTTCACTTGACCGATATGCTGCTTGTCGTTGGCACGGAAAAGCGCATCTTCAGTAAGAGTTGGCACGACATAATCAACACCTTGAATAGATAACAGTCTTTCGCTCGGAAAACTTTGCAAATCAATCGTTTTTCCAACGGAAGACGAAATCTGGATGTCAGGTGTCAGGCGGTTGTTCAATGAAGAAATGACATCTTCCAGACCATTGAAAACCGAAAGCACAACAATCAAGGCAAAAGATGCCACACTAATACCAATGATGGAAATCCAAGTGATGATATTAATAAGGTTGTGACTTTTTTTCGCCAGCAAATAACGGGTCGCTATAAAAAGCGGTGTCTTCATTTCTTCGGATGAAGCAGATTGTCAATGTTTTCAATGTAATCCAAAGAATCGTCGAGATAGAAACGCAGTTCGGGAATCACGCGCATCTGATGACGGATGCGGTTACCCAGCAAGCCACGAATGGCTTTTGCATTCTGACCGACTTCATCAACGACTTTCTGCTTGTCGTCAACGCCGAAAATGCTCAGATAAACCTTGGCATACGACAAATCGGAAGTCACATTGACATTCGTCACCGTCATCATCAAAGAAGGAACGGCCGGACGCAATTCCTTTTGAAAAATATCGCTCAATTCCTTCAATATCAGTTTATTTACTTTTTCTAATCTTTTTCCGTCCATATAGGTATAATTTAAAGATTTAATTATTTAAAATTCAAAGACTTAAACTATTGGTTATCGGTTTTCAGTTCTCAGTTTTCGGTTTACCGATTACTGAAAACTGTAAACCGATAACTGAGAACCATATACGATGCAAAAGTAACAAAATCCATCATTCGCGGTTCTTGGAATCCATGATAATCGTAACCGGTCCATCGTTAATCAGTTCCACATC
Source organism: Candidatus Limimorpha sp. (assembly GCF_056203535.1). Lineage (NCBI taxonomy): Bacteria > Pseudomonadati > Bacteroidota > Bacteroidia > Bacteroidales > Candidatus Limimorpha > Candidatus Limimorpha sp. The sequence goes on from NZ_JBADWU010000025.1 coordinate 21,287, forward strand.
CATCATGGCGCCAAACTCGCCACATTGCACTTCGCGACCTGAAATTACAGCCAACTTGCTCAAAAACAATTCATAAAGCGGGATTGCCTTTTCGGGACGGGCCGCACGGATGAAACTCGGGCGGTTGCCTTTTTTCGTCATGGCGTGGAGCGTAAACTGGCTCACAACCAAAAACGAACCTTCAATCTGATTAATGTCTAAATTCATGGCATCGTTTTCATCGTCGAAAATGCGCATCTTCGACAACTTGGTGCAAAGCCATTCCACATCTTCCTCATTGTCAGCATCTTCAATGCCGAGCAAAATCATCATTCCCTTCCCTATTTCGGATTTCAGTTTTCCGCCAATCGTAACCGATGCTCTTGAAACCCTTTGCGCTACAATTCTCATTTTCAGTATTTTTTAAATATGTTCAAAATTGTTTAAAATGCGCTTTGCGCGTCCAATTCTTGAACTTTTTGAACCATTTTTTTCAATCTTTCTTTACCCAGTGCCTCAACAATTATGTAATATTCTGAAAATCATTTCCCTATACAAATCCTTCTCGTTGACATCGCCATTGTTGTAGCCGACTGCCTTCAAGTCAAATTCACGCAAAATGGTAATGCAGCGCACACAATCGGCAATGGAATAATTGCTCATGGCGGTCATGTAATCATTGAGGAAAAAAGGATTCACGCCCAAAGCCGTTGCCAAACCGTTTCTCGACCTGTCGGTGGCATAATGGCCCTTGAGCAATTTCGTGAAATAGCCATACAATGTGATGGCCGTCACCAATAGCGGATTATCCTTGGCATTATCACCGAAATAATTCACTATCTGATTGGCTTTCAATACATCACGAGTTCCAATGGCATTTTGCAGCTCAAACACATTGAAATCTTTGGAGATGCCGATATTCCGTTCAATGTCAATGTCTTCAATGCGTTTTCCTTTGGGAACGGCAATGGTCAGTTTGGTCAGTTCGTTGTTGATTTTATGCAAATCCGTACCCAAAAAATCGGCCAGCATCTGTTCCGCTTTCGGTGAAATGGTGTAACCCGATTCCTTCAAACGTTCACGAATCCAAGATGGTATGTTGTTGTCATACAGCTTTTTAGACTCAAACAAAACGCCACGTTTGTCAACCTGCTTGGCAAACGACTTGCGCTTGTCCAACTTTTTATATTTGTAGCCGAAAACCAAAACCGTCGTTTCGGGAATGGAATCCAGATACTTTTCGAAATCCTCGATATTCTTCAAATCCTGCGCTTCCTTGACGATGACGACCATTTTGTCGCCCATCATCGGGAAACTGCGGGCATGGTTTGCAACCGTCTCCACATCCACATCGCGGCCATACACAACAATTTGGTTGAAAGCCTTATCAGCCTCATCAAGTGCCTCATCTTCAATGATATCGGAAATCAAATCAATAAAATAAGGCTCCTCACCCATTAAAAAATAAATAGGTGCAAACTTCTTCTTGCGAATGTCGGAAATTATCTCCTGATACGTCATTTTTTAGAAATATTGAATTTCAACTATCAGTATTTCAAGTGTTTGACCGTCGTTCCATTGTTGATTAACTGACGCAACGAATCAATGCCGATACGCAAATGCTCGCCAACGAAATTCTTGCTGACGCGCTTGTCGCTCTCTTCCGTCTTGACACCTTCAGGCGTCATCGGCTGGTCAGAAACCAACAGCAAGGCGCCAGTCGGAATTTCATTATAAAAACCGACCGAAAAGATAGTCGCCGTCTCCATATCGACCGCCATGCAGCGGATTTTGCGCAGATAATCCTTGAAATCATCATCATGTTCCCAAACGCGGCGGTTGGTCGTGTAGACCGTCCCCGTCCAATAATCACGGCCATAATCCCTTATGGTTGTGGAGATTGCCTTTTCGAGGCTGAAAGCAGGCAAGGCCGGAACCTCTGGTGGAAAATAGTCGTTTGAAGTACCTTCACCGCGAATGGCAGCGATAGGAAGAATCAAGTCTCCGACACGGTTTTTGCGTTTCACGCCGCCGCATTTTCCAAGAAAAAGAACGGCTTTCGGATTGATGGCACTCAGCAAGTCCATGATTGTAGCTGCGTTGGCACTGCCCATGCTGAAATTGATAATCGTGATTTCGCCATCCGAAGCACATGGCATCGACTTGTCGCGACCTACCACCTCAATGCCTTGCCAATCGGCAAACATGTCCACATAATTCTGAAAATTAGTCAGAAGGATGTATTTTCCGAACTTTTCCAACGGCAAGCCCGTATAGCGCGGAAGCCAATTTTCAACAATTTCCTTTTTTGTTTTCATTATCAAACTTTTCGGCAAAAATAGCAACTTTTTAGCAAATATTATCCAGCAAATACCGCAATAGGTTGTATCTTTGCCGAAATTTTAGGAAAAATGGGGATTTTATTCAATGATTTGGTCTTTGGTCCGCTGAAAAGCAGACGGTTAGGCATTTCACTCGGTGTCAATCTAATGCCAAAGGCAGGCAAAATCTGCTCCTTCAATTGCATCTATTGCGAATGCGGCTGGAATGATGACGAAAAAGCCGCACGCCTTATCAAGCCTAAAAAGGAAGCCATCGAAGAAGCCTTGGAGCGCAAACTTAAAGAGCTGAAAGGCACAGCAATAGAGCCAGAAAGCATAACATTTTCAGGTAACGGCGAACCGACTTTGCATCCGCAGTTTGCCGAAATCGTCGATATGGTCATCAGGCTGAGGGATTTGTACTGCCCGAAAGCCGTCATCAGCGTGCTGACCAACGGCACAATGATTGGCAATGATAAGGTTTTCAACGCTTTAAACAAAATTGAGAACAACATTGTGAAACTCGATGGCGGCACCAAGGAATGTGTCGAAGCCATCAACCTGCCAAACTTTAAATTTGACCTGGAAAAATACATTGAGCAACTGAAATGCTTCAACGGCAATCTGACCATTCAGACGCTTTTCCTTCGCGGCGAGCACAACGGAAAAGTGATTGACAACACAACGGAAAACGAAGTGAATCAATGGATTGAACATCTGAAAGCAATCCGTCCGAAACGTGTCATGATGTATGTCATCGAACGTGCAACGCCAGAAGAAAACCTTGAAAAAATCAGCAAAGCGGAAATGGAAACCATTGCTGAAAAAGTGAAATCATTAGGCATCGAAACTGAAATCTACGCATAATGGAAAATTATCCTGTGAAAATACTCATGGCTTTCGCCTGCACTTTTGACCCGGGCGGAGAGGAATTTTTCGAGTGGCTCATGCGCAACGGTTATCCCGAATTGGGCGCTCTAAGCCATGCCATTCAAGGCGATTCGGGTGCCAAAGACTGGTTGCTCAACAACGGCTATCCGCAGTTTGCGGCCTTGGACTGCGCCATCGACGAAGAAAAACCAGCTCAGGAATGGTTGCAAAAAAACCATTTCGAACTGCTTCTTTTGTTGTCACGCGCCATAAATAATTACGAAGATGCACTCGATTGGTTCCAAAAAAAGGAACTTGGCATTTTCATTATCATTGCCGATAAAATACGTAAGTATTTAGACGACAAATATTTAGATTACCATAAAATTCATTTTTAAAACAAAGCGCATTTTTTTGACCAACATAAACGAAAAATCAATAAATTTGCAGCCACTTATTGTATAAAGCAAATATCAAATAATTGTAATATGAAAAAAGGAACAAACGTACTCATCAACATCGTTCTTTTCGCTGTTGTAGTCTTTTTAGCCATTAAGGTCGTCCAGAGCATTCAGGCTCCTATCAAATTCGGTAAGGCACAGAAAGCCCGTGAAGAGCAAGTCATTCAACGTTTGAAAGACATCCGTGACCTTGAAGTCCAGTACAAGCAGACAAACAACTGCTACACAGGAAGTTTTGACACGTTAATCAGATTCTGCCAAACCGCTGAAATTCCGATTGTGAACATTATTCCTGACCCTGAAGACACCACTTTCACCAAGACCATTAACGATACCTTAGGTTTCGTGAAAGTCATCGACTCACTCTTTGGAAAGCGCAACGGCTTCAATATTGCCGAAATTCGCACTGTTCCATTCAGCGAACCTACCCAAGAATTTGAACTTGAAGCTACAACCATCCAGCGCAGCGGAATCAACGTCCCTGTGTTCCAAGCCCAGACTCCTTACGAAGTCTATCTGAAAGGTCTTGACGAACAGAGAGTCCGCAACGCAAAGGCCGAAAAGGAAGCCATCAACAGATATGCCGGCATGAAGGTCGGTTCATTGGAAGAAGCCTCAACGGAAGGCAACTGGGACCAACTCTAATGATGGTTTGAATGACGACGTCATTACATCCTTATATCAGCAAGTTTGATGAGGGTTTTGATGTCGGCAAGACACAAGAATACAGAATAGCCATCCAATTCACATTGGGTGGCTTTTCGTATCTCATTATGGATGCCGGCACAAAAGCCATCATAGCCATGGAATCCTATTTGTCGGATGACTTGACGGACGAAAAAGACATTTTCAGCACATTTGAAAAAGCACTCGCCCTCAACAAGTTAAACGGCAAAAAGTTCCAATCCGTAACTTGTATTATCGGAAACCGAAACTACGCCTTGATTCCAAACGAACTGTTTGACGAAAAAGAATCATCCAAGTATTTGGGATTTCTTCATACGATTCCACAAAATACCCTCATCTTGAACGACAATCTGTCTGAAAATGAATGTCATGGCATTTATTCGGTTCCGAATTATCTGATTGAAAAAATCAAAGGGATTTGGCCCGATGCAAAAATCGTCCATGAAAGCAGCGTTTTTCTCAGACAGGTTTCCAACGTAGCCAAATTCAATGCCATAACACGCATCTATTTATACGTCAAGAACCGCAGTTTCGATATGGCCGTTTTCAAAAACGGGAATCTTTCATTCTTTAACAGCTTCAAATTCAACACGAAAGATGATTTCCTGTATTTCCTAATGTTTGCCATTGAGCAACAGAAAATGTCAGCCGATGAAACTTCTGTCTGCGTTTCTGGCATGATTTTAGGCAGTTCGGAAATTATGAAACTCTGCGAAAGATACATTAAGGACATACGTTTCATCAAAAATGGCGATACAATCAAAGTGAGCGAGGCATTGAAAGAGATACCAAGCCAATACTATTACATTCCATACCAAGTTTTGCAATGCGAATCATAAGAGGAAAATACCAGAGAAGACAAATCGTTGCGCCGACCAACCTGCCGGTGCGTCCGACGACCGACATGGCCAAGGAAAGCCTGTTCAATATTTTAGAGAACTATTATGATTTTGAGGAAATTGAGGCCTTAGACCTGTTTGCCGGCACAGGCAACATTTCCTACGAACTCGTTTCCCGAGGCTGCCCGAAGGTGGTCTCCGTCGACATCGACCCTGGTTGCGTGAAGTTCATTCGTGAAACCGCCAGCAAACTTGAGATGAAAGAACTGCTTGCAGTACGCTCCGACGTGTATCGTTTCGTTGCCAGCAACAAGGCGCAATACGACTTGATTTTCGCCGACCCGCCTTACGATAACGTTGACTACGAGCAACTTGTGGAGGCGATTTTTGAAAACAACCTGTTGAGAGAAAACGGCATGTTCGTGCTGGAACACAGCAAACGCATCAATTTCGAGGAACATCCACACTTCATGGAACAAAGGCATTACGGAAAAGTGAATTTCACTTTCTTTGCACAAACCATCGAAGAAACGGAAGATGAAGATTGATTAACGATAGCCAAATCTATCAATAGCCTCTTGTCTTTCTTCCTCGGTACTATCCTTGAAAAATGGCAGGATTTCTTCTTCGGGGAACTCCTTGAAAGTCAATAACAACAACCCGTCCAAAGTATCATTGAAATCAGGGTCGACATTGAAGCACAACAATTTGGAATTCAGCTTCAAATACTTTTTAAACAAGGTTGGCATTCGGAAATTGCCATTGCTGAGACGGAACATGTATTTGTCGAATTTCTCAACTGAGTCCATGCCTTGCGCAAACAGCACATTCTTATCAACTTTCAAGAAATCAGGAACGAAAGGTGTCTTTGATGTAATGGCATTGGCCATATTATCAGCAGCACGATGTTTTTCAGTGACATAATGCACAATCATACTCTGATAGAATTTCGGATACCAAGAACTAATGCTCACCGGTCCTATGAAATAATCCATGTCCTTATTCCGAATCACGACAACTGAAAGACCTTTCAGGAGTAACATAAGGGGCAGCATTTCCTTCTGATAATCAACGGAAACGAAAGATCGGCCTAATTCGATTGTCTTTCTCAAAACATTATCAAAAGAGGAATCAATATTAAATAAAGTACTGATATAGAATCCTTTCTGTCCGTAACGTTCCATGATTTCGTTGCCAAAGCCAAAACGGTAACTGCCAGCCAGCTGCTGTTTGGCATTATCCCAAAGAATCAGATGCTTGTAATGTTTGTCGAATTCATCAGTGTCGATGCTATTGCCTGTTCCCTCACCAATGGCGCGGAAAGCCAGTTCGCGTTGACGCGCAATTTCAAACATAAAGTTTGGAATATCATCATAATCAGCAAAATAGCAATCATACGTCGAGGCAGAGAATAAGTATGACTTTTCGCGGATTTTCTCCAATTCCTGAATTAGAACTGAATTATCCTTTGGCTTGGAAACTGCCTTCGGCTTTTGGAAAAGGCATTTCTTCGGTTCTTTGATGATGTTGGCTTCGAGGGCGTAGCAGCGGCAACGCAAATAAGCCGCCAACTCTGCATTACCGTCAAAATCAGCGATTTCGGCCACAGTGACAGGTTTACCTATCTGGAGCGTAATATGCTTATCGTGCTTGTTCAGAAGCTCTCGTGGGAGTCGGGCCGTGCCCAACATTTCGTTGATTCTATCAAGGAAATAGAACACACGCGAGTTTTGGCCTTCCCAGAAAACCGGAATGACCGGCACACCCGCATTCTTGATAATCCGAGCGATAGACTTACTCCAAGGCAAATCCTCCGGATAGTCATGGCCATGATAGCGAGAAACTTCACCTGCGGGAAACACACCCAAGCCTTTTCCTTCTGCCAAATGGTTGATAGCTCCTTTTACACCGCCAACGCTGCTTTTCCACTCAGGATTTTCAGTGAAAGGATTGACTGAGAAAAATGCATCTTTCAAATTTGGAATACGGGACAACAGGAAATTGGCCATCACCTTGAAATCGGGACGCACTTTTGCAATGGCAGCATACAACATCACGCCCTCGATAGCTCCAAAAGGATGATTGCTCACCACTACAAAACCACCCACCTTTGGAATACAATCCAATTGGCTTTGTTCAATGTTGCAAGTAATATTCAATGTCTTGAGGACTTGTTCAGCGAACTCACGACCCTGATAATCAGCGGCTGAATCAAAAACCTTATTGATTTTTCCCAACCCGCAGACACCATAGGCAGCACTAGCGACACAAGACCCGAAGAAGCCTTTCATTCCGAGTGCGCTCTTAATGTCAGATATTGTCACTACTTTTCTCATAGCCTGAAATAAGGAACAAAGATAGGGATTTTATCTTTCCATTAACGGTGCTTGTCATTTTTTTTCAAAATTCATGCTTTCAAAACATGAAATTTTTGAAGGAAAGACTGTTTTTCAAGTTCAAAAAGCAATGGAAATGGCGTCATCAATTCACATCGCCGTAAGCGGAGGCCGTTTCAATGTCGACTTCGCCCTTGTCAATCAGCGAACGCTCTTTTTCAAGGAATTTCACACATTTCAGTTTGAAACATTCCGAAATGCTGTCATCGTCGATGCGGATACAGATGCCTTCGCGTGGCACTTTCTTTCTGCAAAGCGGATCGTTCTGTTCCATGCCGAAATTTGCCGTGTCGGTTTTCATGCGCTCCAAAAGATTCTCGTGCCAATGGTCATCAATGATCAAATCGGGATACAAATCCTTCAAAGCACCGTGATACAGCACGTTGATAGGCTTGACGCGCTTGGTCAGTTCTGGATGAGCCGCAACGAGGTTTTCCGTCCACTGCTTCACATCCAACACGTTCCACTCGCGGACGCGACCATTTTCGTCTTTCGAGGTGATGCGGTAAATCATGACGAAATTTTCGCCTTCCTGACAGCCGTAATCATATTCCTTCTGAATCATCTGCTGCACGCCCGTCAGATAACCGCAAATCTCGCCATAGATGCTCATGCCTTTTTCGACATAATCTTCAAGTAAAGTATTGTATTCGCCCCAAATGTCAATGTCGTAAAAGCTCTGTGAATCAACACCAAAGCTGAGGAATTGATTCTTGATGACGGTGCGCGACGAATAGACATTGCCATAATCAATGGTATACTTCTGCCATTTCTCGGGCAGTTTTGCATATAGTTTGTCGAAAATGTTTTTCAGCCATTTGATGTTCGTTTTCAGCGTCTTAGGATATTTCACCAGCACGTTTGCAATGACAAAAGAAGTGCCATGTTGTTTGCAAGTGATTGTAACAATGTCGTTTGGCTTGAAAAGGCCGATATTCTTGTTCAGCGGATCGGTTTCGTAATGGAAATGAAATTCGCCCTCAATCATTCTGTCGTAACGTTTCAGACGCTTATCCCAACGAGGGCTGCGCTGCTCGCGTTTCGGCTGGACGAATGGCACATAAACCTTGATGAACAAATCGCCGCAGATGGTGTCGAAATCCTTGCCGACACAATCCTCAAGATTCAGCGTTGCAAATTCAGGCTTCCAACGTGCGATGGCCTTCTGGCTGACCAGAAAACCCATCGAAGGGCAACCTCTCAGGCGAATCATCTTGACACGCCCGTGCTTGTTGAAGAAACCCACCTTGCGTTTGGCTTCGTCCTCTTTGCCTTCGGCCAACAGAGCCTCAACTTCCTGATAATTGGCATTGAGTTCGCGGCTCGACAGTTCAAACAGATTGTTGACCGAAAGAAACTCCTTGTTCAGCTGCGTCTCGTTGCAGCAGTAAACCATCAGGTCGCCTTCCTTCACTTCGTCCTTGCGCACAACCATCGAGTAGCCGTCGACAATGGTCTGGCACAGGAAATCAGAGTTTTCAACAGGTTTCAGTTCGCCGATTCTCACGACCGAAGCGCAATATTCAGCCTTTGCATTTTCCGATAATGATAAAATTTCCATAATTTCTTTCCTCCTTTTTTCAAACGCAAACCCTCACAAATTGTTCATAATAAACGTATCGGGAATTTGCATCTGTCTAAATTTCCATAAAGTTATGTTTATTGTTTTTGTTGATTCGGCAAAAATAACATAAAAATCGGAAATAAGTTGTTTCATAATTTCATAATTTTGCACAACTGAACACAAACACATTAAATATCTATACCTATGAAAAGATTATCTCTAATTCTAATGCTGATGTTGTCAGTGGTTTGGTCGTTCGGTCAGACTACAATACACATCGATTTCAACGATTTCACCGAAGATGCCAACATCAACGGCCAGCAAGGCTGGGTGGCACGTCCGCACAGCGCAGGTAATGGCGGCAAGCCGCTTTACACCGGCTTCTTAGGACCTCGCGGCATGATGACGCCCGACGAGACCATTGGCGTTTTCTCGGTCTGCTCCGGCACAAGTTATGGCGACATTGCCACGCACAGCCTCAGTGATTACGGCTTCGATTTTTCAACCGGCGGTGTCATCGAGGTTGAATGTGACATGTGGCGCGAATGGTGGGGCGACTTCTTTGGCATCGGTTTCGATGGCGATGGCGACGGTGTGGTGCTGCCTCCTATCCTCGGCAACTACGAGCCTATCCGCCCGAATCCAAACGGCACAAGTCCCGATGGCGGCATTTACATGCTGACCACCGGCATCAACGAAGAAAACCCTGACGGTTTCATGAACGGCATCATCCTGCCGAACAACACGATGGCTTTCGATTTCGATTTCGAACCTCATCAGAAATGGTACCGCTGGAAGATTTCCATCGACTTGGATGCCAATGATGGCGCAGGCGCCGTCACCTTATTCATGATGCGTGAGGTGCCGAATGGCGAGTTCGAACCTGTTCCAGGTTGCCAAGGTCTGCCTATCGGTCTCACCCCAGGCAGCGGCGACAAATTCGACCCAGCTGCATGGAACGGCATTTTCATGCTGAATAGCGGTTACGGTGGGTTCGACAACTTCACCGTCCGTCACACTCCTGGAGGTCTGGCTGCCCAGTTCATCGACTTTGCCGCTATTTCTGACCAGTTGGTTTACAACGATCCAATCACTCTTCAAGCCACGGCTTCATCAGGTCTGCCTGTGACATTTGAAATTGTGGAAGGTCCTGCAACCTTGGATGGCAACATCCTCACTTTGACCGGCGAAGAAGGCCTTGTGAAAGTCCGCGCCAGCCAAAACGGCGACGGCACGCAATGGCAAGCCGCTCCAGCCGTGACGCAGTCATTCTATGTGGTTGACCCTGAAAACTATGCTCCTGAAATCACCATTCGCCGTCCTTACGAGGGCACGAAGGTCTACATGCCTGATTTCAATCATCCTGTGATGCTGGTTTTGAGTGCCTACATCGATCATGGCGATGCCATCAAGTTTGAAGAAGTGAAATGCACCATCGATGGCGAAGACTTCATTTTGAAGACTGACTATCCCGACAAACCATCCAACGGCTACTGGTACACGACCTGGCAGCCGACGGCAGCAGGTACTTATAATATGACTGCCAGCATCAAGCAGTCGGGCGGCAAGGTTACGACCGTTTCCAACACTTTTGAAGTGACGACCGATTATGAAGACATGAACGTGACCGCTTTCAATGGCGATTTGATTGTTAAGCCTGGCGTGCAGAACAGCTTTGGCGAATATGTCTTCCCAACCCACGTCAACGCTTTCAATGCCATCAACTTGCACTATGACCATCATTGCGTGAACGGCAACTGCGACCCTTACGACCGTGTGGGTTACTGCCGTGTGAAGAACTACCGTGGTGATTGGGTTGAACTGTACCGTTACATCACCCCATTCGGCGTGGAATGTCAGGATGATTTGGACGTGACTGATTTCACCACCTTGTTGCAAGGTCTCGTTGAATTTGAATTGTATTGTCAGACTTGGACCGGCGATGGCTACAATCCTGTCGCCACCTTCGAATACACCAAAGGCGCTCCCGAATATCCATACGTCGACATCAATGAACTTTGGTTTGGCGGCTACGATTTCGGCGACTACGAAAACCGTTGCCCAGTACCAGCACGCACCGTCGAATTTGCACCAGGCGTTCAGAAAGCCAGTCTGAAACTGACGACCACCGGTCATAATTGGAGCAGCGGCACCAACGGAAACTACAACACGGGCAATGCCGCTGAGTTCTACGAAGCCACGCATAATATTAATATTAATGGTGCAACGGTCTACACGCAACATCTGTGGAGAACCTGCAATCCGAATCCGGCAGGCTGCCAGCCTCAAAACGGCACTTGGACATATAACAGAAGCGGCTGGTGCCCAGGCAGTTTCGGCATGGTTTGGGATTTCAGCCTCGACGATTACATCACCAACGGCTCATGCGATTTGGTGTATGAATTCGACCCGACCTACATCGACGAATGTCACCCGAACTTCCCTGACTGCGTAACCGGACAGAACAACTGCCAGAATTGCCAGGATTCCGACAACCCGATTCTCAGAGTTTCGGGCAAGTTCGTGACCTACAGCAACAACAGCGACATCGTGTTAAGTGTTCCATCTCACCCAGATGTTGATGAAGACCCATTCACGGTCAGCATTACGCCTAACCCGGTGAAGGGCAACATGACTATCTTGACAGACTACACCATGGGCCGCATCAGCGTGCATATCTTGAATGCTCAAGGTGTTGAAGTGAAAGGTTTCAACATGAAGGAATCCGCCACCATCGACATGAGCGATCTGCCGGCAGGCCTGTACTTCGTCAACCTGATTGGCGGTAAAGTCGTCACTAAGAAAGTTGTTGTTGAATAAAACAAAGATTTAAAACGAACACGGGTTTCACGGATTGACACAGAAAAGTTTGACCGAATAATCCGTAAAATCCGTGTTCGATAAATAAATTCACATTCAATCCGTATATCAATTCTAATCATCTGTTTTTCATAATGGTTTCATCATCCAACTCCCGATCCGCCGTAAAGCACATTCCATTTTCCGATTTGAAAGGCATCAGCGTCGGCAACGCCCAAAACAACGAGGCCAAGACTGGCGTCACGGTTTTCTATTTTCCTTATACGGCATGCGCCGCCGTCAAAGTTTTGGGCGGAGGTCCTGCTTCGCGCGAAACGCCCTTGTTGGATTCCGAACGCAGCAACACACCTATCAATGCTTTGGTTTTTGGCGGAGGATCTGCTTTTGGTTTGGAGGCTTCGCACGGCGTGATGAAATGTCTTGAAGAAGCAGGAATAGGTTTTGATACGGGTTTTGCATTGGTTCCAATTGTCTGTCAAAGCGATATTTACGATTTGTCGTATGGCAAAGCCAATGTGCGTCCCGACATGGCTATGGGTTACGAAGCCTGCGAAAACGCATTGAGGGCAAGCCATGCCGAAAGCGGCAATGTCGGCGTTGGTACCGGCGCAACCGTTGGCAAAGCCGAAGGCATGAAGCAATCGCAGAAAAGCGGCATCGGCTATGCTGCGGCACAAATCGGCGATTTGATGGTAGGCGTGGCTGCCGTGGTCAATGCTTACGGTGACATTTATTATCATGGAGAAAAAATCGCTGGCATGACCGATAATGAACGTTTTGAATTTCAAGATGTTGCCGATGCCTTGTTCGCAACGCAACCGCACAATTTATTCACAGGCAACACTTCGCTTGTAGCCGTTTTTACCAATGGCGATTTCGACACGGCTGCGCTCAAGAAAATCGCCAACATGAGTTCTGCTGGTTTTGCCAGAGCCATCCGCCCCGTCTTCACCATGGCAGATGGCGACACCATTTATGCCGTTTCGGTTGGCAAGGACAAAGTCGCTGCCAACGTGAACGTAGCGGGCACCCTCGCCGCCGATTTGGTGGAGGAAGCCATGCGAGATGCAGTCCTGTCTAGCAAAATTCCCGATGAAGAATTCCTAAAAAACATCATTTTCTGATTAAGTAATGCTAAAAAAATAAGTTGTAACACATCTAAACATTAGCCGTTGTTTTCCTGTTGAATGCACACATCTTACAAAATATCAACAGGTTGCAATGTTGCGAGTTATAATTATCGAAAAAACACTATTTTTGCAGCAATAATCACAATTCAACAACTATGAAAAAAGCATTTTTCACACTCCTGCTCGCCATCATGTCGGCTGCCGTTTTTGCGCAGCAATGGACAGGCATCATGAGCAGCAATCCATCAACCATCAAGGCACAACTGATTTCCTCATCGGAAAGCAGCATTAAGGTCAATGTGCAAGTTCCTGGCTTTTATGCCAATACGGTCACGACACCACGCGGCGAAGCCAATGTAATTTCGGTTCCGAAAACCGTCAGCACCTTTGGCGCAGGCGAACCCAACCTACCCATGATTGCCATTCCCGCCATCATCGGTGATGCACAACGTTACGGCATCCGCATCATCAATGCACAATATGCTGATTTTGAAATAAACGTGGCTCCTTCAAAAGGCGATTTTCCACGCAGCATCAATCCCGATGATGTGCCTTACACCTACGGTGAAGCCTACAATCAGGATGCTTTTTTCCCTGCCCAACAGATTGGTTTGTATGAGCCTTACATTTTGCGCGATTTCCGTGGGCAGAACATGGTCATCTATCCTTTTGCCTTCAACCCTGCCACACAAACTTTGCGCGTCTATTACGACCTGACCGTCGAAATGTTTAGCGAAGGCATGGGCGGCGAGAACCAACTGACCCGCAAGTCAAGCAGCATCAAAATGGATTCCGAAATGAAAGCCCTGTATGCCAATCAGTTCATCAACTACAACGAATCGACTGCCAAATACACCGTCATCGATGAAGAAGGCGACCTGCTCATCATCTGCCACGATGCTTTCATGGATGCCATGACGCCATTCGTCAACTGGAAAAAACAGATTGGTCGCCCGACAACCATGGTTGGCACCAGCACCGCCGGTACCACCGACCAAGCCATTCACAGTTACATTGAAGCCCAATACAATGCCAACCCCAACCTTATGTATGTCCTTCTCGTCGGCGATGTTACCCAAATTCCAGGCCACAGTTTTTCCACTCCTGGCTACGGCGGCAAGTCCGACAACTGGTATGGTCAAATCGTTGGCAGCGACTATTATAACGACATTTTCATTGGCCGTTTTTCCGCTGAAAATACCGACCATGTCACCAATCAGGTCAACAAGGTCATCCATTACGAAAGAGACATCAACGCTTCCGACACCTGGCTCATCAACGGTTTAGGCGTTGCTGCTTCCGCTGGCGGCGGCGGTCACTTCGGCGAAGACGACTGGCAGCACATCAACAACATCCGCACAGATTTGATGAATTATCATTACGAAACGGTCTATCAGGAATATTATGCCACACCCGGTTACTCATCTACCACACAGCAAATCAGCAACAGGGTGAACAGTGGCGTGAGTATCATCAACTATTGCAACCACGGCAACCAAACAGCATGGCAATCTCACAGTCCTTATTATTCCAACTCATACGTCAATGCCTTGACCAATGTCAACATGCTGCCCATCATTTGGTCGGTTGCCTGTCTGAACGGCCAATATGACTACAGTCAGCCATGCTTTGCCGAGACTTGGCTCCGCGCCAACAACGGCAGCCCAGAGCAACCTACAGGTGCCATTGGCGGAATGTTCTCCTACATTTCACAGCCTTGGGTTCCTCCAATGTACGGTCAGGACGAAATGGTCGACATCCTTGTTGAAAGCTATAGCAACAACATAAAGCGCACCCTTGCCGGCACTTCGATGAACGGTAACATGAAAATCCTCGACCAATACGGGCAAGGCGGCGGACAAGGCCTCGGCACCTACATGGCTTGGATTCTTTACGGCGACCCGACCCTCACCCTGCGCAATGCCGTACCTGAGAACATGAATGTGACCCACGGCAGCAGCATCGGAACTGGTTCTACCTCATTCACCGTGAACGCCAGCAATGGCAACGGCGCCCGCGCCACCTTGACACGTAACAACGAAATCATGGGCTCGGCTATCATCAATAACGGCAGTTGCCACATTACCTTCAATGCGCCTGGTCAGACTGGCACCGCCACATTAACCGTTTTCGGCTACAACAAAATAACCTATATTGCTACGATTGACATTACACAAGGCGGTGCTCCTGACCCAATCAGCGTGACCTGCTCCGCCAGCCCAAGCATCATAGCCCGCGGCGGCAGTGCCACACTGAACGCCATGGCGACAGGCGGCGACGGCAGTTTCACTTATCACTGGACACCTGCCACTGGCTTGAACAATGCTAACATTCAATCACCTACGGCAGCCCCAACACAAACCACGACCTACACTTGCACCGTAACCTCAGGTGGAGAGACAGCCACAGGCACAGTCACTATTACCGTGGTTTGCCCGCCTGCCAACCTGACAGCCACCGTGGTCAGCAACAGCAACGTAAATCTGAACTGGACCGCAGCCAACCCTGCCCAAAGCTATAAGATTTACCGCAACAACACCATGATTGCCCAAAACATCACAGCCAACACTTACACCGACCAAAATCTCAGTGCAGGCACTTACAACTATCAGGTTGCCACGGTTTACAACGGAATAGAATCGCCAAAGTCGAACACGGCAACGGCTACCATTAACGCTCCTTTACAAGCCACTGCATCAGCACGTCCGGCAACGATTGCAGAGGGCGAAAGTTCAACCCTGATAGCTTATCCGCAAGGCGGAACCGGCACTTACACTTACAGCTGGTCGCCAGCCGCTTCGCTGAACAATGCCAACATTCAGGACCCAACCGCCACGCCAACACAAACCACGACCTACACCGTTACGATTACCAGCGGCAGCGAGACCGTCACGGCAAGCGCAACCGTTACCGTGGTCAAGGCTCCGACCAATGTCCACATTACCTTTGGCGAACACCCGACCATCAATTGGGCAGCCATTCAGCCTTTCACGAGTTTCAATGTGTATCGCGGTGAAGAACTGATTGCCAGCAACATAACAGGCATGAGCTACACTGATACCGATGTCGTTCCTTGCCCTGAAGAAGAATACTGCTACAGTGTTGCCACGGTTCACAACCAGGCCATAGCTCAATCGGAAGAAGCCTGCGATGCCATGGAACTCTTCCTCTTCCCCGTCAGAAATGCTGCGGGCGAATATGTCTGGAATATGGAAAATGACTATGGTGCCAATCTTACATGGAACACGCCAGAAGAACCCGTAAACTGCTGGGAAATGACCGGTTTCAACATTTACCGTGAAGAAGAAATCGAGAAAGAATTTGTCTTGGTTGCCAACGTTCCGGCCATTGAAGGTCAAGAGGAATATGAATATTTCAACCCGGTTCACTCTGGTTCGGTTTCCTACATCATCAAGGCCGTTTATGAAAGAGAGGACGAAACGCTTGAATCGGATGGCAATGTCATAGAGATTTTCATCACTGACATTCAGGAAAATAATGATAATGTTTCGATCTTCCCGAACCCGACTAACGACATTCTCAACATCAAGGCTGAAAACATTGAAAACATCCGCGTTTTCAACCTCTTTGGTCAGGAAATCATGAATGTCAATGTTGACAACGACAACTGCATCATCAACATGTCGCAATTCACAAAAGGCATTTACATGCTGAAGGTTGAAACGGCAAACGGCATCGCTATGAAGCGCATCGTCGTTGAATGATAATCCATCACTTGACAATAAAAAAGCGGAAGTCTTACGGCTTCCGCTTTTCGTTTTTCATTGCACCTGCTTGCGTTTCTTCACCGCACTCAGTATCCAAATCACGATACCCGCCACGACAAACGGGACGCTTAGCCATTGGCCCATGTCCCAAGTCATGTTCTGTTCGAAATCGACCTGCACGTTCTTCAGGAATTCAATGCAGATGCGCGAACCGAAAATGATAATCAGAAAGACGCTGAACATCACGCCAGGCTGACGGTTGCCGAGGTCGCGTTTGTAGTACATCCAAAGCAAAATGCCCATGGCCACAAGGCAGAAGAAAGCCTCGTACAAACCCGTCGGATGACAAGGCAACCATTGATCGGGCGAGCAGCAATTGCCTGCCGTACAAGGATAATAATTATCAAAAGAGCCACAGAATTGTTCCTGACCGCGCATGAAAACAAAGCCCCAAGGCAAAGATGTAGGCGTGCCATAGATTTCGTGGTTCATCACGTTGCCAACGCGAATCATGGCGCCGACAAGACAAACCACGATGACAATTCGGTCAAGAATCCAAATGTATGGCTTTTTGACCACCTTTCGGGAATAAATGAACAAACCAATCAAAATGCCAATGGCGCCGCCGTGACTGGCAAGACCACCTTCCCAAATCTTCAGAATCTCAATGGGATGCGACAGATAATAATCGGGTTCATAGAAAAGACAATGTCCCAAGCGCGCACCGAGGATTGTCGATACAAGCATGTAAACCAACAATTTGTCCAAAGAATCATCGGTCATTTTTTCACGCTTATAGATTCTTTTCATGATCATGTAACCGAAAAGGAAACCCAATGCCCACAAAAGGCCATACCAACGCACCTGCAAACTGCCAATGGAAAACAGCACAGGGTCAGCATTCCAAGTGATGTAATTTAAAATCATAATAATTCAATTTTGGGGCAAAATTAGTCTTTTTCCGCTGAAAAGAAATCCCGATTTCATAAATAATTGTTATTTTGAAACCAAACAGAAAGAGATTTGCTGCTGGCTTTTGGCTATTAGCTTCTGGCATAATGGCTCTTTAAACAAAAGTTATTCTTCTTTTTTTTGATGATTTTTATGAGCCAAAAGCTAAAGGCCAATAGCCAAAAGCAACATTTTGACCAACGAATCATAATTGTCATTTTTTTTCACCCAACATGTAACTTTTTTGACTTATTTTCGTAGTACAAAAGAACGTATGAACAGAAGTCAGTACAATAAGTGTGTTGAGCAGTATGCCGACAGGGTTTTCCGCTTCGCTTTGTCGAGTCTCCGCGACGAAGACAAGGCAAAGGATGTCGTGCAGGAAACCTTCGCCCGCATTTGGGAACACGTTGACACTGTGGAATTTGAACGGGCAAAACCCTATCTTTTCACGGCAGCTCACCACATTATGATTGACGAAATCAGACGTTGTCAAAAGACTGAGCCGCTTGATGCGACCTACATTCAGGAAAGCATCAGCAACAGCTACAGCGACATTCAGGAAGTGCTTCACAGCGCATTGGCAACATTGCCCGAAGTGCAACGCAACGTCATTCTGCTCCGCGACTACGAAGGCTACAGCTATCAGGAAATCGGCGAAATTACGGGACTGAGCGAATCACAAGTGAAAGTCTACATTTTCCGTGGCCGCACCGCACTCAAAAAACAACTCAAAAGCATTGACAACCTAATCGACGTAGAACCATGAAAATCAGCATAGACAATTACGAAGCATATCTCGTCGACTACATGGATGGCCGCTTGAACAACGCTGAAATCCAGCAGTTGAAAGCATTCTGCGTCCAAAACCACATCGATTTCGAGGAACTCACCGAAGATTTGCCCGTTTTGGAAAGCACCGACAACACCTTCTATGAAAAGGAATACCTGTTCAAAAACAAAATCGTTCCATTTGGCAACATCAACGAAGATAATTACGAAGAACGTTTCATCGCCTATCAGGAATTGCTTCTTGACGACGAAGAAGAACGCGAAGTTGAAGAATTTGCAGACAACAATCCATTCTTGCTCAAGGATTTACGAACCTACGGCAATTGCAGATTAGAGCCTGACACGACCATCGTCTTCAAGGATAAAGACAACTTGAAGAAAAAAGCCGTCATTCTTCCACTTTACGCAAAAATTGCAGCGGTGGCGGCGGTCATCGCCGTGTTATTCGGTTTGTTCTGGCTGCCCAAAAATGAAGATGACAACGCACACCAGCAGCCCGTGTTGGTTGAATTGACACCTGAACCATCTGAAAATGTCTTAAATCCATCTGGAAAAGAGAGCGTTATTTCACAAGATGAGGAAGGTAGAGACGTAGCGCACTACGACTCTGACGACAAACAACAACAATCAAATGAAGACGTTGTGCGCAACATCTCTTCGGAAAAACAAATTGCATCACACAATGAAGACGTTACACGCAACGTCTCTACGGAATTTCTCGCCGAGAACGAAACGGAAGAAATTCAGGAGATTAGACCTGAACAAATTGGCATAGAACATGAATTATTGGCTTCTTTGACGCCAAAGAATGCAACCGAAATTGAAGTCAGCAAAACTTTTGCCATTGAGTACAATTTGCTACCCGAAAGGGTCTTCTTCCTTCCAATGAACGATTTTTACCTCGCCCAAAATCAGGAATGGAACGAAAATGATGATTACGAATATTACGACCATCATCGTCCCTCGCTGATTGGCAAAGGTATCAGCTGGCTGAGCAAAGGCCGCTATGGAAGCATTGGCGAAATCATCAGCGACGGAATACATATCGCCAAGCGCGAAGTCATCGAATTGTCTGAACAAGCGCTTGTTGCCGTTTACATCAAAGCAGACGAAAGTTTCGACGAAGCCAAAAACCGCTGGGAAGAACGCTTTGAGCGGAAAGAGTAGAAATATAGCGCGCTACATTTCTACAGCGTTTCAATTCCTTAGGCACCCAATCGGAACGACATAAACACCATCTTCACGCTGATAGGCAAAACCATCAAGGCCAGTCAAAACCATCAAAAATGACGGGGCTTTCATACGCGTTGTGTCGATATTCTTACTCAATATAGAATTTATCATAAATTACATATAATCAACATTCTCCAAAAACTTTTCAGTAATTTGAGGCGATTTCATTCAGTAATTTGAGGCAATTCTATTCAGTAATTTGAGGATTTTTCGTTCAGTAATTTGAGGATTTTAAACTAGACACAAATAACACGGACTATCACGGAATTGTTTTGTTACAAAACATCAATCCGTTAAATCCGTGTCATCCGTGTTCGCTTATATCAATCCGATATTTCCGCGCTAAAAGTCATTCAGGCAGCGAACCGCAAAATCTGTAGCCGGCTTATCCGTCTTGTAGAAAATGCGTTTCGTTTCGCCAGCGCCCAAATCAAAGAAATTATCGGAGAATGAGCCTTGTCCTGAAAGCGTGTAAATCTGCACATCCTTGGCAAAGACATCCGTCGTCAATTCAACGATCGTCTCGCCATTCTCTTCCTTGACATCATATTTTACGTTTGCCTTGGGCAGATTCAAATCCTTCGGATAAACCAAATAGCAAAAACGCTCCGCAATAAGTTTGTCATTATCAGCCAGTTCAAGTTTCACATAAACATCTTTCGACTTAACTTTCTTCATAAATTTCTGAAGTCCTTCGACTTGGTAATTCACATTCTGAAAATCGGCAATTATCACTTCCATTTCCTTCTCAAACAGCACATTGCCCTTGAAATCCACAACCTGAGTCTTCAGATTGCCGGAAATCGGCGTGTGCAAATCGGATGTGACTGAAACCGAACAATCTTTCTTGCTCACATTCAGCGACAAAAGCACAGGCGCATACAAGGAATTCAACTTATATTGAAACGCTTTCTTGTTGCCGTAATGGTCGATGGATGACCACGAAACCACAGGCCAGGAATCGTTCAGTTGCCAATACAAAGTA
The DNA here is from genome assembly GCF_056203535.1 of Candidatus Limimorpha sp. Classification (NCBI taxonomy): domain Bacteria; kingdom Pseudomonadati; phylum Bacteroidota; class Bacteroidia; order Bacteroidales; genus Candidatus Limimorpha; species Candidatus Limimorpha sp. Next base: position 42,043 of record NZ_JBADWU010000025.1, read on the forward strand.
CCCATATTGTAAGGCTTTGCCTTGCGGTGCGCCTCAATCGCAATCTCCATACCGTAAGCCTGCGAAAGCTGACTCATATAGACATAATCGGCAAAATCATCTGGCAATGGATAATATTTCCTGATGAAATCATCTATCAATTTGGTGCCACGGCCATGCTTTTGATGCGCTTCTATCAAATCACAACCCACTGACAATTCGGCGGTTGCATCTAATTTCTGCAAAGTCGTAATGTCTGGATACGACTGATAGCCATATTCGCTGTTGAAGCGGCCTACCTTCTCGCGGTAGATTTCGTAAGGCTGTTCGCCCCACCAAACGCCCCAGTAATGCACATCGCCTTCGGTCAGGCTTTCGGGCCTTCCCCAGCCTTTTGATGGCGAACTCGGCCAATACGGGCGCGTGCCATCGCACTCAGCCACCACGCGAGGCAAAATCTGCTCAAACAAAGTGTCGTAACCCGCTTTCATGGCCTTGTCATCGTCCTCCGACCAATTCAAGGATTGCTGCCAACCCCAATTGTAATAGCCTTCCGAGATTTCGTTGCCGCCACACCATAGCGCAAGCGACGGATGCGACGCCAAACGTTTCACCTGCTGTTCAGCTTCGATAGTGACATTATTCAGAAAATCAGCATCATACGGATACATTGAACCGGCATACATGAAATCCTCCCAGACCAGAATGCCCAACGAATCACAGATGTCGAAGAAATAATCATACGGATAAATGCCACCGCCCCAAACACGCAACATGTTGAAATGCGCTTCCTTAGACTTCTGCAACAAATCCAAATCGACAGCCGGATTCATCCACGAAGTGAAATTGTCCTGAGGAATGTAATTGGCGCCTTTGGCATACATCGGCTGTCCGTTCACCTTGAAATAGAACGATGAACCTTTCGCATCGGGTTCTTGAATCATCTCGAAGGTCTTGATGCCGGTGCGAATCATTTTTCTGTCGGTAATCTTGCCGTCGTAATTCAGGCAGACCTCAAAATCGTAAAGCGGCTGAGCACCCATTTCGTTAGGCCACCAAAGTTTCGGATAATCAATGACAAACGGCATTTCAACGCTTCTGTTTTCAGTCAGACTGAAATTCTTTTCCTGCAAAAGCACACCTTGATGAAACAGTTGCAAGGTCACGGAATGTTGCTTGTGACTGTCTTTATGATTCAACCGCGACTGCAAGTCAACCATGAGCTTCATTTCGGCTTTCGTATCGACAACATTTTTCGTGACCACATTTGCCGTAGCGATACGCGCACCCGAATAACCCACCAATTTGACAGGTTTCCAGATGCCTACATTCTTGTATTTCGGCGCCCAGTCCCAGCCGTGCTGATAGGCGGCCTTGCGGCTCATGGCATATTTTTCGGGGAAACGCGGCATGGCCTTATCGTAAAGCGCAAACAGCGTACTGTCATAACGCGGAAAACTGATTTCCAGCACATTGTCAATCTCGCGAAGCGGATAAACCTCTTGGAAGGAATCGCGTACAGCTTCGATGGTCGAACCTTTCACCGTACGCAACGGCACCGACCAGCAGCGGAACATATTGTCGGCACGAAACAGTTTCTGCCCGTTCAAGACCACATCGGCGTATGTGTCGATGCCCTCAAAAATCAAGTCGATGAACTCGCTTTGCAGCATTTCCTTGTTGACATTGAAATGCAGCGTGTATTTCCAAGGATGGTCGGAGACCCAAAGTAAATCGTTCTCCACTTGACCGAGATATGGGTCGGGAATGATTCCTGCATCAAACAAATCGGTCTGCACCACAGATGGCACGCTGACATTCAGATTGATACCAAGCGTGTCGCCGGTTAAAGTCCAGCCTTCGGAAAGCATTTGTTCCTTGACGGGATTCGTCTCTTCCTGACATGAGGCAAGCGCCAAAATCAAGATTGCAAAAAGTATCAGTTTTGTTTTCATCACGATTTATATTTGTTTCTTTTTCAAGAATTAGAGAATTAGAGAATTTTTTTCGGACACAGTCCTACTTGAATTTCCGCCTACGATGGGAATAATGCGCTTCGCGCAAGAAAAAGAGAATCAACATATTCTAAAATTCAAAACGTGCGCTTGCGCACAGAACTTCAGCAGCATGTTGTCCATTTCTCTAAATTGACTACGTCGAATCTTCGATTTCACTAATTCTTGACATAAAATAATCCTTGATTACATCGGATTGAGCATCTTTTCCATTTCGTAAATCAGATCATAATTGGCTTCGGTCCAAACCATTTGCGCACCTGTATTGTCAACTTGGTTTGGATAAAGTTTTTCGTTGAAACGCGGCACCCAATGCGACAGCGAAGCATGGCAGTGCTTGACACCTGTCATGTTGACAATATCCTGGACATTGCCCAGATTGATGCCGCCGCCAGGCATGATGCCGATTTTATCGCCATAGCGCAACTGCATTTCTGCAATCATCGGGATGCCTTCTTCGGCTTTCGGTTTGCCACCCGAAGTCAGCACCTTGTCGAAGCCCAAATCTATCAACTGTTCCATAGCCTCAAACGGATTGACGCAAGCATCGATGGCGCGATGGAAAGTGAATTTCAGGCCTTCGCCAGCCTCCATCAGGGCCTTGACGGTCGGCACATCCAGTTTGCCTTCATCGTTCAGGGCACCGATTACAACGCCCTCGAAACCAAGTTTCTTGCAGAGCATGATGTCGGTCTTCATGATTTCGGTTTCTTCCTCATCATAAATGTAATTTCCCGGGCGCGGACGAATCAAGACACGAATCGGGATAAACGATATTTCGGCGGCTTTCGCCAAAGTTCCAAACGAAGGCGTAACGCCACCAACTTTCAAGGCTTCGCACAGCTCGACACACTGAGCGCAGCCGTCCATTGCATTTCTCAACGACTTGATGCCGTTGGCACAAATTTCCAATCTGATCATATCAAATTACTGATTTACAAATCATAAAATTATTCTTCTTCCACCTTTGCGCGTTTGCTGTCCCAAATCATGTAAATGATGATGGCAATATACATGACTAATGCGATAAGGCCTGCAATCGGGAGTTCGTTGAACAATCCGCCATCGGCGGTTCTGGCCACTGCATCGACATTGCAGAACTTGAGGATGGCACTGACCACACCCATCAAGGCACCGCCGGCAATGAAACCTGAGGCAATGAGGGTGCCGCGGTTGTAGCGTGCATCGTTGAGTTTCTGGTCTTTGCTGCGTGTGCTGACAAACCACGACACGGCGCCGCCAATGAGCAAAGGCACATTGAGGTCAATCGGGATGAACATGCCCAAGGCAAATGGCAATGCCGGAACTTTAATGAAATTGAGAATCAAGGCGATGGCAGCACCAATGCCGTAAAGCAGCCAAGGTGCGCTGCCGCCCGACATCATAGGTTCGATGACAGCCGACATGGCGTTGGCTTGAGGTGCAACCAAAGCGCCGTCGCCGACAAAACCGTAGGCTTTGTTCAGCACCATGATGACGCCAGCCACGGTTGCGGAGGCCACAGCCACACCGACGAATTTCCAAATCTCTTGTTTCTTAGGCGTGGTGCCAATCCAGTAACCAACCTTCAGGTCGGTGATGAAAGCACCTGCCACAGCCAAAGCCGTGCAGACCACGCCACCTATTATTAATGCGGCAGTCATGCCTTCGGCACCGCTCAAACCGGCGGCTACCATAACCAAGGATGCCAAAATCAAGGTCATCAGGGTCATGCCGCTGACAGGATTGGAACCTACGATGGCAATGGCGTTGGCGGCCACAGTGGTGAACAAAAATGCAATGACGGCGACGACCAAAATGCCGATGGCAGCATGGCCAACGTTATGCACAACACCAAACCAGAAGAACAGGAAGGTGATGAGCAACACGGCCACGATCCCAATGATGATAGTCTTCATGGAAAGGTCGCTTTGGGTGCGGTCGACGGGTTCGTTGCTGGCTTTCTTGCCTTTGAATTCGTTGGCTGCCAGTCCGACCGACGACTTAATGACGCCCCACGATTTGATGATGCTGATGACACCGGCCATGGCAATGCCGCCGATGCCGATGTGACGGGCGTAGTTCTTGAAGATTTCTTCAGGTGCCATCTGCCCGATGGTTGAGGTAATGCCAGCATTCATCAGATCGATGATTTGGTCGCCCCAAATGAGGTTCATACCAGGAATGATGATGAACCAGACCAGCAATGAACCGCAGCAGATGATGAAGGCATATTTCAGTCCGATGATATAACCCAAACCGAGCACGGCAGCGCCTGTGTTCACCTTGAACATCAGTTTGGCTTTGTCGGCCAAGGCAGCGCCCCAACCCATCATGCGTGTGGTGATGGTCTCCGACCACCAGCCGAAAGTGGCGACGATGAAATCGTAAAGACCGCCAATTAAACCGCTGACAACCAGCAATAAGGAATCCTTGCCTTTTTTCTGTCCGCTGACTAAGACCTGCGTTGTAGCCGTGGCTTCAGGGAACGGGAATTTGCCGTGTTGTTCCTTGACGAAATATTTGCGGAAAGGAATGAGGAACAGGATGCCCAAAATGCCGCCCAGCAGCGAGCTGATGAACACCTGCCAGAAATTGATTTCGATGGCGTAGCCCTTGCCTTGCAGAATGTAAAGTGCCGGAAGCGTGAAGATGGCACCAGCCACTACGCCGCCCGAGCAGCCGCCGATGGATTGAATGATGACGTTTTGCGAAAGTGCGTCGTTTTTCTTGGCCACGCCCGACAAGCCTATGGCGATGATGGCAATCGGGATGGCGGCTTCAAACACCTGGCCGACTTTCAGGCCAAGGTAAGCGGCAGCAGCCGAAAACAGGATGGTCATCAGTAATCCGATGACTACTGACCAAACGGTAACTTCCTGATACTTCTTGTCTTTCGACAAGATGGGTTCGTACTCTTCGCCCGGTTTCAGTTCGCGATGCGCGTTCTCGGGCAGTTTGAAATTTTCGTTTTCCATGTATGTGTATTGATTTAAAGATTTAATATTCAGGAATTTAAAGATTCAAAATTTAAGATTGACTTTAGACTATTTGACAATTAGACTTTTAAACGAATGGACAGCAAGACTCCCTCAACAACAAAGCGTCATTTCCGCGAAGGCGGAAATCTCCTAACCCTTACGATATTTTCGCATGGGAAAGTTTTTCCACTTTAACACTTCTACACTTTCCATTTCTTTCCGTCTGCAATATTATGAAAATTGTCGTTTGGTTGCAGCACGAGACCGAAAATGATTTATATTTGTAGCGAAAAAATCTCATTGCTATGAAAAAGTCATCATTTGCATTTTTGATTTTGTCCTTGATTGCGACAAACGCCATTGCCCAAAAGACTGATTGGGAAAGCCACGGCCTGAAAGGAAGGGTAAAAAGTGACATTTCCATCACATTTTATTTTCATGATACAATCTGCGATTGGCGAACTGTGAACCTTTATGATTTGGCATCTACAATTTATTCTAATTTTATTGAGTTTGACAGCCTTGGTTCAAAGATTCGTGATACATTTAGGTCTGATGCAGGTATTTGCATGCTTACATTACATCGGAAATATAGTTGGAATAAAAACAAAACGGTTTTTAAAGGCCGATATACTGATGAAATGAATAATAAGGTTACGAAAAAGCAAATCTATGACAAAAATGACAGGATGGTTGAAAGTCATCGTTTTGAGAAAAACTTAAAGAGATTATATTGGAATAGAGTCCATAGTTATATTGATTATGATGAAAAGAACCGCGAAATAAAAGACCTAACAATTAGAAAGACTTTCGATTATGGAATGCGCTTTCACGATGAGAGTTTGACTGAATATATTTATGGAGCAAAAGACAGTCTCATTTTGATGAGACAGACCAATGATTATTATGATTGTCCGAAAAGACGGAATGTCAGGAATAAGTCAGTCACCGATCGTATCTATGGAGAACGTGGCGAACTTGTCAAGATGATGGATGTGGACAGCGTTTTCAGCCCAAATGGACAAAAGCAACGTGACGGATATTGCGTTATCGACTATGTTTATGACGAACATAATAATGTTATTGATAAAATATGGGAATCTTCATACGGAAATCGCCACGACCATTTTGAGTACGAATATGATGAAATGGGGAATTGCATCACAGAGGCGTATTATCTTGATGGCAAATTATGCTGGGTGAACAAACGCAAGATTGAGTATTATTGATTTCCGCCGCGAATTTTATGCGTAAAGAATACAATCTTTTCAAAAATCAGGAATCGCTTACTGTCAGCCGCTCAATCACTTCGCTGTGCTGCGGGTAGGCTTTGAGCAAATTTTCTCTTTTCCCTAATTCAAAATTCTCGAAACGAAAAGCGGGAGCGACGGCGCAACCGACAAGGGTGAACCCGTTTTTGGTCGAAATTTCGGCGGCAAACCATTGTTCAGGTTCAATGACGACTTGCATTTCGTTGTTGGCAAAAAGATGGTGTACTTTCAGTTCGCCGTTCTGGTCGATGACATAAATATTCAGCCTTTCTCCGGCATGATAATACCAGATTTCGACCATGTCGTGCAACTTGTGAAAAGCCGAGAAATCGTTGTCTTTCAGTAAATAATAAATGGTTGAAAGAGTTTTTTCGCCACCTTCGTCATTGCCATAGACTTGCTTGAAATAGCCACCTTCGGGATGCGGTTCAAGGCCTAGTTTTTCGATGTATTTTTCAGCGTTCATGTTTTCTGTGTTAAGTGGTTATCGGTTATCAGTTATCAGTTTTCAGTATATTGATTCATTTATATGATATTTCAGTTCTAACAGTTAATGGCTAATGGCTAAAAGCTAACGGCCAGAAGCTAAAAGCCAACAGCCAAAGGCCAGCCGCTATTCATTTTTACTCATTTCTCTCAGCAGCAGCAAGGCTTGCGTTACAGTCGTGACTTCCTTGATTTGCAGCAGCAGTTTTTCCTTCACTTCCTTTACGCTCGTGCGTTTCGGGTGCGTGATGATGTATTGCATGATGTCCTTATAAACTCCTGTTTCATAATATTTTGACGCTTGGTTGCTAATGAAATAAGCCGTCATGATATTGTTGCGCAAGACGATTTTCTCAAAGCCGCAGTCGCGGGCCAGCCAGCGCAGCCGCACGGTGTTGAGCAGGTCGTTGACTTGCTTCGGAATCGGGCCGAAACGGTCGATGAGCCGCTCGGTGAATTTCATCAGGCCTTCTTCGCTTTTTATGTGGTCAAGTTCGGTGTAGAGACTGATTCGCTCGGATGTGGAACCAATGTAATCGCCTGGGAAACATACTTCCATGTCGGTTTCAATGCCACATTCGCTGACAAATTGCTGTTCTTCTTCTTGCTCAAAGAGGTCTTGGAACTCGGTGGTCTTGAGTTCGCGGATGGCTTCGTCGAGGATTTTATGATAGGTCTCAAAACCGATGTCGTTGATGAAACCGCTTTGCTCGGCACCCAAAAGGTTGCCCGCACCGCGAATGTCGAGGTCGCGCATGGCAATGTTGATGCCGCCGCCCAAATCGGAAAACTCCTCCAAGGCACGCAGACGTTTTTGGGCATCTTGGGTCAAGGTGTTGTAAGGCGGTGTCAACAGGTAGCAGAATGCTTTCTTGTTGGAACGGCCTACGCGACCGCGCAATTGGTGCAAGTCGCTCAAGCCGTATCGGTGTGCATCGTTGATAATGATGGTGTTAGCATTCGGAATATCGAGACCTGATTCCACAATGGTGGTACAAAGCAGCACATCGTAATCGCCGTTGATGAAGCCGAGCATGATTTTTTCAAGTTTCTCGCCATCCATTTGCCCGTGCGCGACGGCGACTCTGGCACCTGGCACATAGCGCAAGATGACATTCTTGACTTCTTCGATGTTCTGAATGCGGTTGTGGATGAAAAACACCTGCCCGTCGCGGGCCATCTCAAACTGAATGGCATCGCGGATGAGTTCGCCATCGAAAGTATGTAGTTCAGTCTGAACGGGATAGCGGTTCGGTGGCGGCGTACTGATGACGCTTAGGTCGCGGGCGCCCATCATCGAGAACTGCAAGGTGCGGGGGATAGGCGTGGCGGTCAGGGTTAAAGTGTCAACATTGGCCTTCATCTCTTTCAGTTTCTCCTTCACGGCAACGCCGAATTTCTGTTCCTCATCGATGATGAGCAATCCTAAATCCTTGAATTTGACATCTTTTCCTGTCAATCGGTGTGTGCCTATGATGATGTCTATTTGTCCGCTTTCCAACTGTTTCAGCGTCTCTTTTTGCTCTTTGGCTGACTTGAAGCGGTTGAGGTATTCGATATTGACAGGGAATCCGTTGAGGCGTTCCTTGAAAGTGTGGTAATGTTGCAAGGCGAGCACGGTGGTAGGCACCAAAACGGCCACTTGCTTTGAGTCGCAGCAGGCCTTGAAAGCGGCACGCATGGCGACTTCTGTCTTGCCGAAACCGACATCGCCGCAAACCAGACGGTCCATCGGGTTCTCCGATTCCATGTCGCGTTTCACATCATTGGTGGCTTTCAGCTGGTCGGGCGTGTCTTCGTAAATGAAGGATGCCTCAAGTTCGTTTTGCAGGTAGTTGTCGGGGGCAAACTGAAAGCCTTTGCTTTGCTTGCGCTCGGCGTAAAGTTTGATGAGTTCGCGTGCAATGTCCTTGACCTTGCTCTTGGTCTTCGATTTCAGTCTGTTCCAAGTGTTTGAGCCTAAGGTGCTTAATGTAGGTTCGGTGCCGTCCTTGCTGCAATATTTCGCAATGCAATGCAGGGAATGGATGCTGATATACAGCAGGTCGCCTTTATTATAAATGATACGGATAGCTTCCTGCGTCTTGCCGTTGTTGTCGATGGTTTCCAAGCCGTCGAACTGTCCGATGCCGTAGTCGATGTGGGTGACATAATCGCCGGGCTTCAGGTCGTAAAGGTCTTTGAGGGTGATGGCTTGTTTCGAGGCGAAATTGTCGCGCAAATGGAAACGGTGGTAGCGTTCAAAAATTTGGTGATCGGTATAGCAGCAGATTTTCAAGTCGTTATCGATGAATCCGGCGTGAATGGCGCGGTTCTCGCGTTGGAAATCGCTGTGGAGTTCGTCCTGCTGGTTGATGTCGTTCAGGATGTTTTGGATTCTGTCAAGTTGCTTGTTGCTCTCCGAAAACAGGATGATTTTGTAACCATCCTGCTTGTGCGCTTCAAGGTCTTCAATCAAAAGACTGAAATTCTTGTTGAAGACAGGTTGCGGCTGGGTGTGAAATTCGATGGTTTCCGATGCTTTGAGTTTGCTGCTTGGACCAAATTCCACCGTATTGCGTTTCAGCAGGTTATCTATCAACTCTTCTGATTTGCAGAAAAGCTGTTCGGGCGTCATCGGCTTCTGGTTTTCGTCCAATTTCTGGAAACTCTCAACGGCACGGTCGTATTCGCGGTCGATTTGCGAAGCGAAAAACGACATGTTTTCCAACCAGATAGCCGTGGTGTTAGGCAGGTATTGCAGAATCGACTCTCGTTCCTCGATGAAAGCCTTTTCCTGCATGTTCGGCACCAAAACGATGTTGTTCAGTTTCTCGATGGAAAGCTGGTTGGCAATGTCGAAACTGCGGATGGAGTCGACTTCATCGCCGAAAAACTCGATGCGGTAAGGATTGTCGTTGGCAAACGAAAACACGTCAATCAGGCCGCCACGGATGGCAAACTGACCAGGCTCGACAACGAAATCGACATTTTCGAAATTGAACTCATAGAGTTTTTCAATCAGGTCGTCAAGATTGATGTTGTCGCCAACTTTTATCTTGAAGGAGTTCTTAGCCAGCAGTTTGCGTGTGAAAACCTTCTCGCTGAGGGCTTCGGGATAGCTGACAATGACCGTGCGCCGCTCGGATGTGTTGACGCGCTGTAGCACTTCGGTACGCGACAGAATGTAAGTGTTGTCGGCTTTCTCAGGCTCGTAAGGACGCTTGTAGGAAGTGGGGTAGAAGAGGATTTGCTTCTTGCTGTAATCCATTTCGCGCTCGCCGAAAGCACTTTCCAAGTCGTTGTAAAAATAGGCCGCCGTCTCGCGGTCGGAGCAAATGACAAGGTGCTGCCCGCCTTTCTGACGGAACACTTCTTCAACGATGAAAGCCTTTGAGGAGCCGGTGAGATTCGAACATAGCAAATGATTCCCGTCACGCAAATCATTGATGAGCGTTTTTATGCGGGAATCGTCGTTGTAAAATTTTCTCGATAAATTAGCCACGCTTTTTTACCTTTTAGTGTCATCCGCAAAATGGAATGACGCTGCAAAGGTAGCAAAAATCTATCATTTTGAAGACTTGCGGCGGTTACATTCGCGACAAAGCATTTGACTGATTTCTATAATTCTAAATAATCAAAACTATCACTTGGTAAAAACAAAGATAAATCTTGTGAAATGGATTTCTTTGTTGTTTCTATTGCAATATCAGATTGATCAATTCCAATCCAATGACGTCCCAAATTTTGTGCAGCTTTCAAAGTTGCTCCAGAACCGCAAAAGCAATCCATAACTATTGAATTTTCATTGGAAGAAGCTGATACGATTAGATTCAACATTTCAGGATTTTTTTGTGTTGGATAATCGGGATACATTGAATCTTTAAAGTCCCAAATATCTTGCACTTTTTTCCCTGCCATTTCATCCGCATAATTGATTTTTCTCGGATTCCCTTTTTCTGACCATTCAATCAATCCTTTTCTGTCAAGTTCTTCGAGCTCTTCAATAGAACACCGCCAATGTCTTCCTTTAGGTGGATATATACCTTTGAATGCTTGTGCTGTTTTTCCATCTTTTGTTTCTCCTGGTGCGTGGATTGGTACAGTGGTATATCTTCGACCGTTTTTATCTATTTTAGTGTAGAGTCTTTTCAGATCTTCTTCTGTATGTTTAATCCTTGGCTCGTTCCAAATAGGATTTTTCCCCTTAGTATAGAACAATATCATATCTTTAATGTTACCATAGCCTACTCGCGAAAAGTTTTTGGGATTACATTTAATTCGTGTTATGTCATTCCTGAAGTTTTCTATCCCAAAAACTTCGTCCAACATCACTTTCACATAATGACCTATCTTATAGTCTATGTGCAAATACAAAGATCCTTGTTCTGACAATAGTTCGTGAATTAGCAAGGCTCGCTGTCGTAAAAAATCAATAAATTCAGGACCTTGCAAAGTGTCTTCGTAGGCAACTTTGGATTTTTCAGACTTGCTTATCGTTGCAACACGACCATTGTCATCAACGGAGAAAGTGCCTCCAGTTGCAAAAGGAGGGTCTATATACACCAAATCAACTTTTCCTTCATACCCGTTTTCAATCAACCAATTTAGGCCAACGAGATTGTCTCCTTTAATTAGAATGTTTTTCATAGCGAGTATAAATAGTCTCTTAATAAAAGTGCACTCATAACGGGAACATTTTTCGAAGTGATTGTCTGGTACATTTTCTTTTTACTTTTGATGTAAAGTATACCATCTAGCACAGCCACTTTTAAAACATTCCTATTTGTTTCTGTTTCTAAAGTTGTAATTGCATCAAGGAATTGGTCATTCTGATGACCGCCTTCATCGGAAATGAACTTTGCCTCTCCAATAATGAAGAGGTTTCCTTTCCTCGCGATAAAATCCAATCCTTTGTTTCTCGTATATCCTAAATGACGATTCGCGAAATCGGCTAAAGCAGAATCTCTTCCATTTAATATGGCAAGACCTTTGTCTTTTAGCAAGAACTCATTTTCGTTAACAGGATAAGAACCAAGAACACCTTTGTTCAACCAATTTTGGAACAGAGGACCCATTTGACGGTTGGTCTCTTTGGGTTGGGTGCATTTTTCCCATAATTTATCCAATCCTAATTCTCTCACTCTGCCGCAGATTCTGTCAACAGTATCCGGATTGCGTTCAATTGCACTTAAATCATGCTTAAAGTAAGGGACATAACCATCTTTTACTGGAAATAATGGTAATTTCAGTAAACTTTTGAATAATTCAATGTTGTCTCCTTTTTTGTAGTGTTTTTCTACTGAATCCCAATTTGTTCCGTCAATTTCTCTAAAAGTGTCAGGACACAATGGATAAACTTTAAAAAGTAAATCAAGGTAATTCCGTTGATTTGCCAGTTCAATACTTTTTTCTGTGTAAAAATTCATTTCGATTGATAGTTTTCCGCACAACTATCAATCATTTCAATCGGACAACAAGAAAGGCGCGAACCTCTCTACTCACATTCACGGGGAGCGTCGGATGAACCCCAATTACTCACATAGATTAGCCCACGCCTTATCGCGCGAGCATTAACAATTTATGTGAGTAACGGTCAGTCTCAGCTTCCGTGAATTTGCTTTATCCGATTATTCAGAACAATCAGTTTCCGACGCTTTTTGTTTGAATGTGAATAATAGCTAATGCGTTATGTTATTATGTCGTTATTTTGTTACAGTATGCTTATCAGTTTGTCGTTAGTAGTTTTCTTTTTTTCAGAAGAAATGTATTTGTTTCTACTGAATTCATTTGCAAAAATAGTAAAATTATGAAGCAAAAGCAGGTTTTTTCAATACAGTAGGCCAAATTCCCAAAGCGGAACGACATTCAGAAAGCCTGTTTCGGTGTCGTCTTCTACGATTATGCATTCCAAAAGCCCCACCGTCCAAGCTGTCACTTTTGACTTATTCTTCTTTTTTTTGGGCCTCTCGATAAAAAAGCTCCTCCTGCCGGACCAATTTTCCACTTCTCGAGAAAAAAGTCCGACACTAGTATTTTGTAACACTTAAAAGTTCAATATAGGGTAGAGATGTTTCAGTTTGATTCGGGCATCGACAGTCTTAAACTGCCAATTGACGCTCTTTTGAGCGGCGTTCCTCTCGGTATTCCAAGAAGCAATCTCTTCAT
>NZ_JBADWU010000026.1:0-6899 GCF_056203535.1 Candidatus Limimorpha sp.
GAACTGGTGGTCGAAGTCGAGGTCGTAGGTCCCGCCGGCCTTCAGCCCTCCCGTGGCGAGCAGGGCGTCGACCAGCAGCCCGTTGAGCCTTTCGGCGGCGTTGAACGCATAGCTCTTCCCCGCCTCGGACGTGTAGCTGACGTCCTCCTCCGTCAGCTCCACGATAGCCCTGAGGATGGTGTCGGAGCTGCAGGTGCGAAGCGTGGGGTGGAGCGAGAGGTGAGGCATGAGGTGGCTCGTGACGTCCTCGACGCAGGTGCCGCCGCAGAAGTAGACGCACATCAGCGAGCGGATGATCTCGCTGTAACGGTAGCCGTAGGACCTGCACCTGTGGCCGGGCGTGGTGTCTATCGTCCGGGAAAGCATGGAGTCAAACTGCTCCATCACGGGAAAAATTCCGCCGAAAGGCGTGATCCTGTCGGATTTAATCTCTATCTTTGCCATGTCTGTCAGTCTTTTGCTTGTTTTGTTTTCTACCACTAAGATAGGTGAAATTCCTGACATGGCAATCTCCTGGGCAACTTTTTGTTGCTCAGGATTTTATTCCTTTTAATCTATTACAGGTGTGCGGAATTAAGGGAGTATTTTTTTCACTCCGAAAAAGACCACTAAAAATGCGGGATGGACAACCATTCCGCATTTTTTTTGCATTTCAACTGATTAATACAGTTTCTCAATTTTCGGTGCTTCCTGTTCTCCCCCACCGAAATAATTGTACAAGCCGACCCCAAGAAGAGCCAAAGCCGCTATCACTAAGATTATCACTATTACCTTTTTCATATTGCAAGATTTGAATTTCATTGTTCAACATTTTTCAGATTCGGATAATCGGCACCCGATTTCGTTACGGACACTCTCACTTCCTTAAATCCCAAATTCATCAGCAAGTGCTGCATTTTCTTCACACCTTCGGTATTGGCCGTCGCCAATAAACCATGTTTGACAGCATCCTGTTCAATTTCCTTTCGGATTTTCGACACGATGGCATTGATTTCATCCTGAGACCAATCCTTGGTGTTACTGTCGAATATCTCGTAATCCTTAGGATTCACAATGACATCGAGGATTTTCGCCTCGGGCAAATCGAGATATAAGGTGTCGCCGTCGCAATGGAAGTCATTTTCGGTCATCGCCGACAAATCGAAGCCGGCGCGGACAGTTCCATTGCCAATGACGACGATTTCCTTCATGCCCCACAAACCTTTTGTGCTTTTCATGGCCGTTTCGCCATAAAAACTCGCTGTGACAAGTTCCGAAATCTTTTGAATATCACGCACCGTTATCGTGCTTTCCACTTCATTCTCAACGCTTATTTTGTGGCTTTCGCGAAATCTCTTGGCATAAATCAGGACAAGAGCCACCAAAGCAGCTACAAAAAGCACTTTAATCATCGTCCTTTTTTTCATAATTCCTCCGTTTTTGAAGTCATTTTTTCCTCGAAACCATTCTCTTCGCCAAATCTGACATGGATATTCTGCCGTTCAAAACCCATTTGCGCCAGCATGTCTTCAAACAGCAGTTTCGTATTCGCCTCTGCTTCCGATTGTATGCTCAAAGTCTTGATGATTTCATTTAAGCGGTCCTGGCCTTCATCAAGAATATTATCGCGTTCTATCGCGTCGAATTTTCCGCGAAACGCACCCTCACGATGATAAATTTCCTTGATGGAATCAGGCGGAATGTTGACAGACAATATTTTGGCATGAGGCAAGGTGACATAGACCGACTGCGTCTTTTCATCGATTTCAATGTCGTCTTCCGAAAATTCATTCAAATCGATGCCAGCCTTCACATACGCCATCCAACCGAAAAGGATGCTTTTTTCGCCCACGCTGCCAAGACTCCTCTCCCCTATTTTCGTATGGCTTTTGCCACGAATCACCTGCTTCACCGTGTACTCAACCGTGCCCAATTCCGCAATATCGGAAAAATCCGAATACATGGACGAGACCCGATCTTGCAACGTAACGCGCTCAATAGTTGGCTCGGAACACGAACAAGGCAGCAAAGCGATGCCTACCAATAATAATAAAATCCTTATTTTCATTGCATTAGCAAATTTTCAATTCATAGATAATTTCCGTGCCTTCTTTTTGGCGCGAGCTGTCTTTCCGGCCTTCAACCGCCATGACTTCAAAAATTATGCGGCAAAAATAGCATAAATAAATGAAAGACACATGGTTTATTTTCCCTGAATTAATTGCCGGATTTGCAACTGACAAATGAATGTTATTTGGCATGTCAACTAATTTTAATGGAGAAGTTAGGTAATTCAAAGGCACTTTCTGAGAAACTGAAAGATTTTTACCTACTTTTGCAAAAATTTGAACGATGAAAAGAAACAAGATTTGCATCTTTTGCGGCAGCAGCATGGGTTTCGATGCCGTTTACAAGGAAAAGGCCGCCGAATTGGGTCAGGCCATGGCCGACAACGCTTGCGAACTTTACTACGGCGCTGGCAACGTAGGCTTGATGAAAATCATTGCCGACACGATGCAGGAAAACCATTGCAAGGTTTCGGGCACCATCACGCACAAACTCAACAACATGGGCGTTGGCCGCAACGACATTGACGAAATGATTCTGGTCGACTCAATGGCCGAGCGGAAGGCGATTCTGGAAGAAAAAGCCGATGCTTTCGTTGCCATGCCGGGCGGATTCGGCACCATGGATGAGCTGTTCGAAGCCATCGTGCTGAGTCAGTTGCGCGTCTATGACAAGCCAGTAGCACTTTTCAATGTCAACGGTTATTACGACCATCTGCTGGCTTGGATGCAACACGCCGTTGATGAAGGTTTCGTCAGAAGCGAACACTTCAACAATATCATCGTCAGCAGCGACCCGAAAGAACTTTTGCAGCGCATCGACGCCTTCGAGCCAGTGGAAGTTCACAAATGGGTGAGTAACATAAAAAAAGAATCAGGACACAAGAAAATGATAGCAATAGGAATTACAGGCACTTTGGGCGCCGGCAAAGGCACCATTGTCGATTATCTGCTGAAAAACAAAGGCTTCAAGCATTATTCCGTTCGTGCTTACATTGCCGAGGAAATCACGCGCCGTGGCCTGGAAGTCAACCGCGACACTTTGACTGCGGTCGCCAACGACTTACGCGCTTCACACAGTCCGAGTTACATCACCGACCAACTGTATCTGCGGGCCGTCGAAGAAGGACAAAACGCTGTGATTGAAAGCATCCGCACGCCTGGCGAAATACAATCGTTACGTCAGAAAGGCGAGTTTTATCTTTTTGCCGTTGATGCCGACCAGCAAATCAGATACGACCGTATTTACTTGCGCGGTTCCGAGACCGACCACGTCAGTTTCGAGACTTTCAAGATGAACGAGGAACGCGAGATGAGCAGCACCGACCCGAACAAACAGAATCTTGGCGCATGCATCAAAGCCGCCGATTTTGTTTTCCAGAATAACGGCACGGTGGAAGAACTTTACCAACAAGTAGAAAACACGCTCAGAAGAATCTTATAAAGAATTGCTTCGCAAGAAATCAAGCAAAAATCAGTCAAAAGTTCCTTTCCATTTATAATGAAAAAGATTTTGAATAGATTTTTGAAAGATTTCTTCGACAAAGTCGAATAACATAAAACATTTCTTCAACAAAGTTGAATAATACAAAACACTATGGAAGAACAGCACATCCGTCCCAGTTGGGATGATTATTTCCTGAATTTGGCCGACACTGTTTCGGAACGCGCTACTTGCAACCGTGGCCGTAGCGGCTGCGTCATCGTTAAGGACAAGCAGATTTTGGTCACCGGATATGTAGGCTCACCCAAAGGCCTCCCCCACTGCGACGAAGTCGGACATTTGTTCCGCAAGACCATTCACGAAGACGGGTCCATCACCCAGCACTGCGTGCGCACCGTTCATGCCGAACAGAACGCCATTTGTCAGGCTGCACGCCGTGGCATCGCCTTGGATGGCAGCACTTTGTATTGCCGCATGACACCTTGCCGCACCTGCGCCATGCTCATCATCAACTGTGGTATTGTCAGGGTGGTTTGCGAACGCAAATACCATGATGGCGCCGAAACCGAAGAGATGTTCAGGCAAGTTGGCATCGAACTGGTTTACAAGTATGATGAAGTGCAGCAATACGAGGGACAGAAAGGGTGATTTTTCTCCCGCTGAGGACGCTGAGGACGCAGATTTACGCGGAGATAAATGTCTGCGAAAATCAGCGAGATCAGCGGGATATTAATTCAACAAAAAAACGAATTATGCTACATGAGAACGACATATCATATTTGATTAGAGGAGCTGTATTTCAAGTGTACGATGAACTTGGTCCAGGTTTGCTTGAATCAATCTATGAAGCTGCATTGTGCTATCAACTCAGAAAAGACGGTCTAAAAGTGGCCAATCAAGTGAAAGTTGACGTTTATTATGACGGTCATCTCCTTCCAATAGAATACCGGCTGGATTTGCTGGTTGAAGACAAAGTTATTGTTGAACTCAAATCCGTTGAAACAGTGAATCCTGTTCATTTCAAGCAATTGCTTACTTATTTGAAAATTACTGGAAAAAAACTTGGAATGTTGGTGAATTTCAACACGGACGACATTAACCATTCGATTTATCGGAAAGTGAATGGATTGTAGTTTGTTCTCCCGCAGAGTGCGCTGAGGACGCAGATTTACGCGGAGAAAAATCCTATACCGTCTGCGTGAATCAGCGAGATCAGCGGGATATTTTTGTTCTCCCGCAGAGAACGCAGAGGACGCAGATTTACGCGGAGACAAACCCTATCCTGTCTGCGAAAACCAGCGAGATTAGCGGGATATTTTTGTTCTCCCGCAGAGAACGCAGATTTACGCGGAGATAAATTCTATCCTGTCTGCGTGAATCAGCGAGATCAGCGGGACATTTTTGTTCTCCCGCAGAAAACGCAAAGGACGCAGATTTACGCGGAGAAAAATCCTATACCGTCTGCGTGAATCAGCAAGATCAGCGGGATGTTTATTCTAAACTTTCTTTCCAACAAACCTCACAATCACCCACAATACGGCAATTGCCACAATAAAAGCCGCCCACGAAGGCAAGCCGAAAGCCGTTGGCAACACGCCGAACAGAAGCGCAACGCTTCCAACCGTCAAGGCGTAAGGCATTTGTGTGCTGACGTGCTTCAAGTGTTTGCAGCCACTCGCCATCGAACTCATGATGGTTGTGTCGGAAATCGGCGAACAGTGGTCGCCCATGACTGCACCTGCCATCACCGACGCCACCACATTGTAAAACAGCGGCATACTCGCTTCGACCGAAAGCCCTTGATTTTGACATAACAGCCACGAAGCAGGCAGAATCAAAGGATAAAGAATGGCCATTGTGCCCCATGAAGTGCCCGTCGAGAAACCTATCAGACAGGCTAAAACGAAAGTCAGCACAGGAACCAAAGCCGGCGAAAGCGACCATTTCAGAAGCAGTTGCGACACAAATTCAGCCGTATGCATATCACTGGTTATCAATGCAATTGACCATGCCATAGTTAAAATGACTACGGCATTGAACATCGACTTGAAACCTTCAATGCTCTCTTCCATGATTTTAGTGAACTCCACCTTGCCGCGCAGCAATGTCAAAACGATAGCCGTCAGCAAAGAAAACAACGAAGCCCACAACAAAGACGTATAAGAATCGGCATCGCCAATCGTGGAAGAAACTTTCGAGAAGAAAGCGAGACTGTCGTCCGACCAAACCGCAGCATCGTAGCCCGTGTAAAACAAGCCAAATACCGTGCCGAAAATCAGCATCAAAAGCGGAACCAAGGCATCTATGACATGAGCATCTGATTTTGCCGTTCCATCTTCATCAACAGCAGCTGTTTCAGCCATTCGCGCAGCTCTTTCCGCTTTCAGCATAGGGCCGAAATCGCGGCGGCTCAAAATAATCATCAGCACAAAAGCCAAAGTCAGGAAAGGATAGAAACTGTAAGCCAACGAATTGAAAAACACAGAATAAGCAGAAGCATCAAGCCCAACAGCCTCAATGCCTTGTTCGATGTAACTCAACTCAGCGCCAATCCAGGTGGTGACAAAAGCCACAGCCACGACGGGAGCCGAAGTGGAATCGACAATATAAGCCAGTTTTTCGCGCGAAATCTTGAGCCTGTCAACCACCGGGCGCATCGTGTTGCCCACCACCAGAGTGTTGGAATAATCGTCGAAGAAAATGCACAAATCCATCAGGAAAGTCATCAGTTGGCCTGAGCGAGCCGTCTTTGCCTTTTTCGACAGCCAGTTGACCACACCCTGCATTCCTCCGTTGATGGTGATGATGCGTACCATGCCGCCAATCAATACCGTGAACACGATGATTTTCACATGATCCAAGTCGAAGACCGACCCGACGATATATGTGTCGACGACACGCATAACGCCGCCAAACAAGGCTTCGAAGGGACCGCTTCCCGCATAAAGCGCCATGATGAAAGAGCCCGAAAGTATGCCAAAAAACAGCGACAGAAGCACTTCCTTAATCAACAAAGCCATCACGATGGCAACCAAAGGCGGCAAGATGGACATCCAAAGCGGCATTTCGCCCATCACTGGACCACAGACATAAAGCAGCCCAAATCCGACAAGGACAAGTATCCCAAGAATGGTAAAAACGGTTTTCTTTTTCATTTCCTTGAATTTGCGGCAAAGGTAGAAAAATAAAGAAAAAGAAACAACCGAAAAAGAAAATAGCGTATCTTTGCGGCAACAAATAAACATGTTTTTATTCACTAATTCATTAACAACCTTAAATCCGCAACCGATCTGCAAGAGTAATGAGTTCCAAAGTAGCAGGCCGGGAAGATGCCTTCAGGCCGTAGGGAATGGCATTTAGGTGTTTCCGTTGCACAAAATCCCCTTAC
The DNA here is from genome assembly GCF_056203535.1 of Candidatus Limimorpha sp. Lineage (NCBI taxonomy): Bacteria > Pseudomonadati > Bacteroidota > Bacteroidia > Bacteroidales > Candidatus Limimorpha > Candidatus Limimorpha sp. Next base: position 6,878 of record NZ_JBADWU010000026.1, read on the forward strand.
CCCACGATGCGTCTTGAGGCAA